>SLOZ01000267.1 GCA_007132255.1 Limnochordia bacterium
AAGAACGTGGGGTGGTCTGCGATTGAAGGAGAAACGCCTTTGGGATAGGAGTCTCTCCGAGTCGACCCATCGATGTCAGTCGTTGAACCCCGTCTATGCACCAAGTGCGAGACTGGAGATCCCTTTACCATTGATTTCGTTGAGGTGTTTGATGCCAGTTTGCCCGTGACTCCGAGAAGATAAACACATTCCTACACCATGCAGAGTTCCCCTCAGAGTCAACAAACGCGTAAAAAAGCTGGACCCCGTTCTCAACGGAGGCCAGCTCTTAGGTAATCCATGCAGTTCACGTATGGAGATGCCTCGACACCTTAGGAGATGCGGTCTTGCTCTTACTTCTCCGGCAAAATGACCACTCGTCGATACGGGTCTTTGCCTTCACTGTGTGTTTCAACACCGTCGAAACTCTGTAGTTCATGATGAACAATCCGGCGCTCCAAGGCATTCATGGGATCCAAGACCACTCGTCGATGACTGGATGAAGCTTTTTCAGCCAATCGCCGTGCTAAGCCTCGTAGTGTTTCTTCCCGCCGCTCTCGGTAGCCTTCCACATCCACAACAATTCTCGTCCAATCGTCGTCGCCGCGGTTCACAGCCAACGCCGTCAAGTACTGCAGTGAATCTAGGGTCTGACCTCTTCGTCCAATGAGCAGCCCTAAGTTTTCACCCTGAATATCCACGAAGATCATGTCCTCTTTGACAGAAGCGGAAATCTGAACTGGGATGTCCATCTTGGCCAACAGCTCTTCCACAAACTGGGCTGTCTGCTGCGCCTTGGACTCTAACTTAGACTCGTGAGTGTCATGAAGTGTAACCCGCACTCGAGCTGGCTTTGAACCCAAAAGACCCAACAAACCTTTAGTTGCTTCTTCAAGCACTTCGATTTCCACTTGGTCTTTGGTAGTCTCCAACTCCCGCAGTGCGTCTTCTACGGCTTCATCCACGGTACGAGCCGATTTTTCCACAGATTTCATTGGTCTTTCCCTCCTTGCCCCTTAGGTGCAGGTACAGACTCTGCTGCTTTCGATGACGTTTTAGCCGACTTTGGCGCTGCAACCGCGGTCATGGGATACTGTTTATTAATGAAAGCCTGTTGACCGATGGAGAACACATTGCTAACAATCCAGTAAAGCACCAATCCTGCAGGAAAGTTGATACTGAAAATCCCGATCATCCCAGGCATGACGAACATCATACCTTTAGCTGTTGGATCGGTAGCCGTCTGCTTCATCTGCAGAAACGTTGTTAATGCGGCTATAATGGGAAAGATGTAGATCGGGTCAGGTTGACTCAGGTCCCAGAATCCAAGGAATACAGATGCTTCCCCGGCACTGATGTCCTGCAAGACGCGGAAAAACGCCCACAAAAACGGCAGTTGAACCAACATGGGCAAACAACCCCCCAAGGGGTTCACCTTATGCTCGCGGTACAATTCCATGGTCTTTTTCTGGTATTCCTGAGGGTTTTCTTTGTGTTTTTCTTGAAGTTCCTTCATCTTTGGCTGCAGTACACGCATGGCAGCCATACTCTTGGTCTGGCTCAGTGTTAACGGGAACAGTACAATCCTAATCAACAGTGTTACCAAAATAATGGCTATTGCATAACTCCCAGTTACGCCCACGATGCCATCAAGCATCCAGGCCAAACCGTCTTGAATATAACCCAAGATTAATCCCCCATTCAAACATACGTGATTAGACTACGGAACCGGGTCGTAGCCCCCAGGATGCCAAGGATGGCAGCGGAGGACGCGACGAATGGCCATCCAAATTCCTTTCAACCCATGCTTCTCAATAGCTTCCTTACCATACGTTGAGCACGTTGGGTAAAACCGACAGCGAGCAGGGAGAACCGGCGAAATCCATCGTCGGTAGACAAATATCAGAAATAAAGCCAGTTTAACCAAGGCATCTCACCGCCTTTTATTCTTCCTCAAAAAGCCCAATCCCTTCATAACTTGGCAAATATCTTTTTCCAATTCCCAGAAGTCCGCTTGACGAGCTCGTGCTTTCGTACCAATAACCATATGATACCCGCCGGGAAGTTCGCTGCCTAAGGAGCGCATGATCTCACGCAGTCGGCGTTTGACTCGATTCCGAGCCACGGCATTGCCAATCTTTTTGCTCACGGAAAACCCAACGCGGAATGCTCTTTCTTCCGGCACTGCAAGCACGTGCACCGCCGTGAATTTCCCAAACTTCATCCGTCCATTGTTATATACGCGACGAAAATCTTCTGGTCGTTTCAAGCTCTCAAACAAGTACACGCCCCCCAATGTCCGGCGTATACGTTCTGCACACGGGCTGGAACAGTGCTGTCTTGACAGTGTTCCATAATCACACCGTTGTGAAGAGATTCCCATACACCCTTGGTTCTCACAGAAGACAACAAAGGCAAATCACAAGTCCACGAAACTCGCAAGCAAGCTTCGTGGATCTCTAAGCTATAACAGGTGCTGGTATATTTCGAAATCAGCCATTACGCCGTGGAGCTATCAATGACAACAATCGGATAGCTTCGCGGCCGACGCAAACCATGTTTGGATGTCAATAAGGCCAAAGAAACGGTGGTTACTGTACCACCGCCTTTGCCCCATTTTTATCCATGTGTAAACCATTGCCGTTCGCAATGGAAAAAAACATGCCTCATGAGAAAGACCCGTTTCCGGGTCTATTAGGCAGAAAGACGCTTTCTTCCTTTACTGCGGCGGCGGGCCACGACCCGACGGCCACCGGAAGTACGCATCCGGACAAGAAAGCCGTGATTTTTCTTCCGCTTACGACGGTTCGGTTGATATGTTCTTTTCACGTTAGTGACCTCCCTCCATCACCGTCTCGATCCATATACAGCAAGATTATACCGGATAGTTCGATCAATTGCAACCATAAGATCTTCCACTTCGTTCGCTTCAGTACCATAAGTCAATTGAAAAAGTAAGTTCTACCCCTCTCAGCCTTGAAGTGGAACTTAGTTTTTCATTTTTCACGGTGGAAGAAATTGCGACGAACTCGGCGGCTTTTTGCCTCGTCACCCTGTTCCATTCCTAAGAGTCGCTACCAAATTCTAAGAAGGGGACGAGAGGGCTTACTCGAAGGGCGGAACGTACTCTTTTAAACCGGAACTTACTTTTTCAAGTAACCCTTCGTACCATTCTCCAGGACCGCTTCAGTACCATTGGCGGGATTTTGCTTCATAATGTCGGCACTTTCAGGAACTCACGACCGTTTCCGGTGAACTTGAAGTTTTCCACAGTATACACAGCTGCTGATTCACACGGCTGTTGATAAACCTCGCTCCGTCTGATAAAATGAGTACGGAACCCGTCATGTCGGGTTTTTTTATCCACAATCCCGGGGATATCATGTGGATAGACAGGGATTTTTCTTTCTGTGGATAACACCCACGCCGTCGACGCAAGCAGATGTCGGAAACACTCTTCGTACAGGGGTTTGGCGAACGTTTGTTTTGAATTCTACCTGTGGATTATTTTGTGGATTGTTGGTGGGTGACCCCTTGATAACCTCGTTTTCCACTGTTGATACTTTTTTGTGGATAACCTGTGACTAATGTGGATAACTTTTGATGATGGCCTTATACTGCAATGTTTATCGATCGCTAACCTGTGCAAAACTCGTGGACAATTATGCACAGGCAGGGGATCGCTTTTTTGTGGAGCGCATCATTTGTCACTGGGAAAGGCAGGAGCCTGTGGATAACGCAAAGAATCTAACAGTAGGTTTCGCGGTTTAAATGCGTAGGAGGATACGGTAATGACCCAAATGGAAACAACCTGGAACCAAGTTCTCGACATGATGGCTGGCGAAATCGCCAAATCGTCGTTTGACAGTTGGCTGAGTCAGACCAAAGCGAGCTATCAAGAAGGTAATACCCTCTATATCGAAGTGCCCAATCAGTTTACTCGTGATTGGGTGGAGGCTCGCTATGCATTGGCGCTGCGGAAAACCCTGCGCCACATTACCGACCAGGACTGGGAGCTTCGGTTCATCTTGCCGCAGGGTTTTCAGCGTGATCAACTTTCTAAGCGTTCTCGTATGAAGACCGTCCAGATGTCGGCTGTGGAAGAACAGATGGTTCGAGAAGCGTCCTCGAGTCCACTGAACCCGAAATATACCTTTGACACCTTTGTAGTGGGTTCTGGCAACCGTTTTGCCCACGCAGCATCCTTAGCAGTCGCTGAAGCCCCAGCTAGAGCTTATAATCCGTTATTTCTTTATGGTGGAGTGGGATTAGGCAAGACGCACCTTATGCACGCCATCGGGAATTTTGCCCTAGATCAGGACCAAGATTTGAAAGTAATGTACGTAACCTCTGAGACCTTCACTAACGACTTGATCCATGCCATTGGCAGGAAGTCCATGGTCGATTTTCGCAATAAGTACCGCAGCGTCGATATCTTGCTCATTGATGATATCCAATTCGTTGCCGGTAAAGAGTCGACCCAAGAAGAGTTTTTCCACACATTCAACGCTCTCTATGAAGCGAACAAACAGTTGATCATTTCATCGGACCGACCTCCAAAGGAAATTCCAACACTGGAAGAGCGCCTGCGAAGCCGTTTTGAGTGGGGATTGACCACGGATATTCAGGCCCCAGACCTGGAAACTCGGATTGCCATTCTCCAGAAAAAGGCTCATTCCGAAAAGATATCTATCGACGACGATGTACTTACATATATTGCCCGCCACATTCAGAGTAATATCCGGGAATTAGAAGGTGCGTTTATTCGAGTTTTGGCTTACGCCAATTTGAACAACTCACCGTTAACTATGGAAACGGCTGTTAATGGACTCAAAGATATTCTGCCTTCCCAAAACCAGCGGCCAGTAACCATTGACCGTATTCAGAAAGCTGTTGCTGACCATTTCGGCATTAAGATATCGGACATGAAGTCGAAAAAACGAACTCGCAGTATCGCATTCCCTCGGCAAGTAGCTATGTACTTAACTCGTGACTTAACAGAGGCATCCCTGCCAGCCATTGGTGAAGAATTCGGAGGTCGCGATCATACCACCGTCATTCATGCCTGCGAGAAGATTTTGCGTGAAATGCGATCCGATCCCAGTCTGCAGGCGGGCATTAAAGATATCATTGAGGTCATTCATCGGCTATAGATCGTTCTGGTTGGACTCGTGGTGCTGTCCGCCGTCGAACTGCATACGTTTCGCTGGGGATAGTCTGTCTGTAAGGTGTTCATCGCTTGTGAAGACTTACTATTCTAACCGTTTGCTTTGGGGGTTTTGTGAATAACTTTTAACAACTGTTCACAGTTTGTTCTCTGTGGAAAGCTTCATCAAGTCCGGGTTCAACTGGGTTTTCCACAAGTCCACAGGCCCTACTACTACGACTACTATATTATCTATAATAAAAAGCAGCTCGCAGGAGTTTTGTATATTCTTCCACAG
>SLOZ01000189.1 GCA_007132255.1 Limnochordia bacterium
ATAGCAGGCGCCCTGGATGGCAGGTCCTATAACGGCATACATGTCGCTGGGCTCCGCGCCTAGGTCCTGCATGAGCCGTACCGCCCCTTGAACCACATGGGCAGCGGTTCCCCTCCAGCCGGCGTGAACCACTGCAGCCAAGGGCCGTCGGCTTGATACGAGGAACACCGGTACGCAATCGGCTGTATAGCAGATAAGCAGCCGTCCCGGTTCTGTGGTAACAATCCCATCATAAGCGCCAAGATCCCCATAGGAACTGCCATCAGCTAGAGCGATATCACAACCATGTACCTGCGTGGCCCAAGTTGTACGAGTCGGCGGACAGTCCAGAATCTGGGCCAATCGTTCTCGATTGCCCTCTGCCTCCGGGGCACTGCCAACGTAGGGAGCCATATTCCCAAAACCCTTAAGGGTTAAGCCAGCTCGCACATGCCGGAACTCTGTCAGCAACTGCGGTTCCCAAATACAAGGATGGCGGGATTCAACCATGGATCATCGCTCTCCATTCAACAGATCTTTGAGTTCATCCATAAAACGGTTGATGTCTTTGAACTGCCGATACACGGAGGCGAAGCGCACATACGCCACCTCGTCTAAGGCTTTCAAACGATCCATGACCAATAGACCGATCTGTTCCGACGACGCTTCCCGTTCTAAGCTGCTGCGCAGTTCACGCTCGACATCGTCGACCAACTCGTCAATAGCATCACTGGATACAGGACGCTTCTCACAAGCCCGCAGGACGCCATTGAGCACCTTTGACCGATTGAATGCTTCCCGGCGCCCATCCTTCTTAATGACCATAAATGGAACCTCTTCCAGGCGTTCATAGGTCGTGAAGCGTTTACCACATTGGGCACACTCACGCCGGCGGCGAATGGATGCGCCTTCCTCTGTTGAACGTGAGTCCAAAACCTTGCTATCATCATGCAAACAAAAAGGGCAGCGCACTAGGTTACCTCCTCAAGATTCATTAGCTTCATTATACATGAAAACCACTGTCTCTGCCACGATAACCATGGACTAACAGCCTATCTCCAGAGCTGGTTAGCAGTGCCCCGCAAGCACACCCTGATTTGCGCGAAAAAGAGGGCAAGAGCCCTCTTCAGGTTGACATATAAGCGCGCTAGACTAATCCCACAAAAATGACTCTTGAGCGCATCATCGAACTCCCTGTCCGCTGTGCGAAGTCTACTTGCGCCGCAAAAATGCCGGAATATCCAAGTGGTCGTTAGCGTTGAATGACCGCACTTCTAGTTCCTTTTCGTTGGCTGTAGTCTGAGGCTTAGACTTAGCCTTACCATCCAGTGCTACCGATCGATGCCGCACATCAAAACCCGTGGCAATAACTGTAACTCGCAGTTCGTCTTTCAAATTCTCATCGATGACAGCACCGAATATGATGTTAGCATCCGGATCAGCCGCTTCCGAAACAATTTCCGCAGCCTCATTGACTTCATAGATGCCCAAACTAGAACTGCCCGTCAGACTAAGAAGGATGCCTTTGGCGCCTTCAATCGATGCTTCCAGAAGCGGGCTGGATATCGCCTGCTTGGCTGCTTCCATGGCCCGATCTTCACCCGAGGCCTGTCCAATGCCCATCAGAGCTGAACCTGCATCAGTCATAATTGTCCGTACATCCGCAAAGTCCAAATTGATCAAACCAGGAACGGTTATGAGATCAGATATACCCTGAACTCCTTGGCGAAGAACATCATCAGCGATTTTAAACGCTTCAATCATACTGGTGCGCTTTTCAACCACCTGTAGTAGGCGATCGTTAGGAATGGTGATCAGCGTATCAACTTTCGACTTAAGAACCTCGATGCCCTGCTCGGCCTGGGCCATCCGACGACGTCCTTCGAAAGTGAACGGCTTTGTGACCACACCAACGGTAAGGGCAGAAACCTCTCTGGCAATCTCAGCGACTACAGGTGCAGCACCCGTTCCAGTACCACCGCCCATACCGGCCGTGATGAAGACCATGTCGGCACCTTCCAAAGCCTGCCGAATCTCCTCGCGGCTTTCCTCAGCAGATCGCTGCCCGATGTCTGGATTCGACCCTGCACCCAGTCCCTTCGTTAACTTCTCGCCCAGTTGAATCGTGTGACCGGCTTCTGACAGAAGAAGGGCTTGGGCATCGGTGTTAAGGGCGATAAACTGAACTCCCTTAAGGCCTGCGTGGATCATCCGGTTCACAGCATTGCTGCCGCCACCGCCGCATCCAATGACCCTTATGTTAGCAAATTGGCCATTTTCCATATCAAACTCAAACATGAGATCCCCCTTCTCTGTTACAAGAATTCCTATCTTTGTTCATTCCACATATTACATTGGATTCCCTCCACATTTTTTCGAAATCCAAAAATAATGCTACCGGAACGTAACCACGGGAGCACTGGGAGACCCAAGGTCAATACGGACCGCTTGTTCCTGCTCAGCAGCCAGCTCCTCAATCAAAATTCCCAGCACTTGATATTTCCGCTGCATATCTGTGGCCTCGCCTATAAGCACCTGGATACCATCGCGCGTAATGAGCATCATGTCATTGGAGTTCCATTCCGAGATAACTGCATCGGCCATGGCGGGGAGCTCTCGCAGCACCAAAGCTGCAGTGCGGCGGGCCTCGGCATCCTGAAGGTCCAAACCAGTGACTACGGGCAGCGACGGGAGACTGCCTGTATGTGGACGCGGAAGTACCTTACCGTGACTATCCAAAACATACCAGACGTGATCTCGTGAGACTACGGCCACGGGCACTCGCTCGTCGATGACCACTGTCAAGTGGTTTGGCCAATCCCACAGTGTCCGAGCCTGTAGAACCCAAGGATGGGCTTCCACAGCACGAGCGATACGCTGCGGATCCCTACGAAATACGTTGCTGGGTTCAAACGAACTAAACGCCGATAATTCTTGTTCAGATATCCGCAAATGACCATGAAACCGCAGTTCTTGGACGACAAACTGTGGCAGGTTTAACAAGACAAATCCCATGATCACCAGTGCTGCCACTACACCATAAAGGAACTGTTTCATGATACCGCGTCCTCAGATCGTCGTTTGGCGACTCGAACGTGCCGCGAGATATTCAAGAGAACACCTGCAGACGCCATAGCCGTCATCAAAGCAGACCCACCGTAGCTGATGAAAGGTAAGGGAATACCTGTTACGGGAACCGAGCCGGTGGCCACGCCGATATTCAACATAGCCTGAAACGCCAACAGCGTTGTTAATCCAACCGCTAGTAGAGAGCCATACGTGTCACGGGCACGCAGGCCAATTGCAAAGCCACGCCACACCAAAAGAGCATATAAGAGCACAACTGCAATAGCCCCAATGAACCCAAGTTCCTCGGCCAGAATTGCATAGATAAAATCTGTGTGGTGTTCGGGCAAATACGAAAACTTCTGCCGACTATTCCCCAAACCCACTCCCAACAGGCCTCCAGAGCCCACAGCCAAGAGTGACTGAATCACGTTCCAGCCCGTATCCATGGGATCAGCCCACGGATCCAAGAACGCTGTAATGCGCCGCCAGCGATACGACCATCCCAAGGCGAGCTGGTACATTCCAGCACCGGCCCCGATGGCCAATAACAGCAGATGACCCAAATAAGCTCCGCCAGAAAAGAGCATCATCATCGTCGTTGCTACCAGGGCTACAGCTGTTCCAAAATCTGGTTCAAGCACAATTAGGCCAAACATGCCTGCCAGAATCACAAGAATCGGAACCAACCCGGAGAACAGCCGACGGATTTTGCGACCTTTGTTTGCAATATAGACGGCAGCAAAGTTAACCATAGCCAGTTTAGCGACTTCCGAAGGCTGCAGGTTAAAAAAGCCTAAAGAAATCCAGCGCCTGGCACCGCCAATGTCCTGACCGATCCACAGCACCAACAGAAGCAGCAAAAACGCTACCATGAGGCCAGGAAGAGCCAATTTTTTGTACAGGTGATAGTCAATATTCATCGTTACCACAAGGATAACAACACCCAATCCAAGCCAGATAGCCTGGCGCCGAAAGAAATGAAAAGGATCCTGTTCGGCTTCGAAACCGATAACAGAAGATGCACTTAAGACCATGACCAGGCCTAGGCCAGCGAGGATCATGACGATGGTAAATAAAACCAGATCTGGTCTTTTCTGCTTGGCCACAGCTATCCCTCCCAGCTACCACATTGATGCTGCCTAGAGAATCCAGAGAGTTAGGACTCCTCCCATGGCAGCCGCTAACCAGAACCGCAAGATTACCTTAGGCTCCGCCCAGCCTATCAGTTCAAAATGGTGGTGAAGCGGTGCCATGCGAAACAGCCGTCGTCCTCCGGCCAGACGAAACACGACTACCTGCAAAATCACGGACACTGTCTCCAAGACAAAGACCAAACCCACCAACGGCAAAAACAACGCTGTGCCCGAGAAAAGCCCCAAAAAAGCCAAAACCGCTCCCAAAGCCAGCGAACCGGTATCGCCCATAAAAATCGCTGCCGGAAATGCGTTGAACCACAAAAAGCCCAAACAAGCCCCTACTAAGCTGAACACAATGCCGTATAGCATCGGTAGCCCCAACCATGTCAAGATCACAGCATACACTGTACCAGCAACTACCATGCAGCCCGCAGCGAGGCCATCCAAACCATCGGTTAGATTCACAGCATTGGCGCAGCCAACGGTGATAAAGACCGCCAAAAGGAGAAAGAGCCAATGAGGAACTTCCCAGACACGACTAGAAAAAGGTATTATCCATTGTGCCAGCTCCGGGACGATAGCCACAGCTGCACCACAGATGATTAAGGCTAAAAGGCCTTGTGCCAATAGTTTCTCCCGGGCTTTGAGTCCGGTGGTCCCATTCTTAGTCAATTTGCGGAAGTCGTCAACAAACCCAATCACACCAAAACCAAAAGTTCCCAATGCCGCCAAAATTACCAGTGGGTTGCCATTGGACCCGAGCAAAGAAACGATCACCATGACTCCAATAAACAGAACGCCACCCATAGTCGGTGTTCCGGCCTTCTTCAGGTGGGTTCCAGGACCGTCACTGCGCACCATCTGCCCAATCTTAAACGCCTTCAATGCCTTGATCGTAATCGGTCCCAATCCGATAACAAGGACCCAGGCCGCTGCCAAAACTCCCCATGGTAGCTCCAGATTACTCATGACCGCGTTCCTTCCCCTCTACGACTGGCAAGAGAGACTCCAGCCCAATACCTCGAGATGCCTTGAACAGAATGATGTTACCCGGCTCAACACGGAGTTTAACCCACTGCACCGCATCGTCTACCTTGGTGACCCATTCGAACTTCTCCATGGGAAATCCTTCCTCAAGAAGGCCCTCGCGAAAAAAACCACCCAAGCGACCGACATACAGAATTTCGTCAAAGACTTTTGCAGCATGCCGTCCAGCCTGAGCATGACTGGCTGGCGCCAAACCACCCAACTCGAGCATATCTCCCAAAACCCCTGCCTTGATCCCAACTGCACCCATTTGCTCAACTGTACTCAATGCCGCTTCCATCGATGCTGGGCTGGCATTGTAGGCATCGTTGACCACCAAGCAACCCGTACTGACCGTGAAAACTTCCATCCGCATCGGACTACTGCTGGCTGTCTGCAGGGCATCTGCACCTTGGTCCAAGGGAATACCGCACTGCACGCCGACACCGAGGGCAGCTACTGCGTTGCTGACATTGTGTCGGCCGGGAAGCGGAAGGCGTACGCGCTGGGTCGTGTTTCTAAAGTGGACATTGAATTCCGGGTAACCTCTCGAATCAATCTGGAGATCGGAGGCAAACAAATCTTGATTCTGCTGAAACGATGACGTCCAAAATGCAGGACCTCGCCAAACTTCCCATTGTTCACGGACGCGTTGGTCGTCGCCGTTGAGAACGGCCGTTCCGCCAGGCTTCAAACCCCTGAGAATTTCGCCTTTGGCATCGGCTACTGCCTCCAAGGAACCCAATAGTTCCAGGTGTACCGGCCCAATATTCGTTATCACGGCTACGTCCAATGGCGCCATCTTCGTGAGAGCCGCGATCTGGCCAGAGCCTCGCATTCCCATCTCCAATACCAGAGCGTCATCTGGTTCGTCCATGCTGAGAATCGTCAGAGGCACACCAATCTCATTGTTGAAGTTGCCAGCGGTAGCATGGACGCAGTATTTGGAACTCAAAACGGCCTTCGTAAAGTCTTTTGTTGTGGTTTTGCCATTACTGCCGGTAATACCAACAACCAAAGGATTGTGCTGCGACAGATAGTGGGTAGCCAATGTCTGCATGGCCTGCAATGTATCGTCGACAGTCATCACATGAGGATCGTCGGTCACGAACTGGGATACCACAGCGCATCCACCGGCTGCCAAGACCTCCTCGACGAATTGGTGGCCATCTGTTCGACTGCCGGGCAGAGCAAAAAAAAGGCTCCCAGGGCCAACCTGGCGAGAATCCACAGTCACATGGCTGATGGCGCGCTCACTAGAACACTGCACGCCCAGCCATCTCGCTGCGACAGCTAACGGTGTCCGCTTCATGCTAACTCAACTCCTTCAAAGCCGCTCCAGCCACTTCCCTGTCATCGAAATGACTGCGTTTTCCACTTACTTCTTGGTACGTTTCATGTCCCTTACCAGCGATGACCACAATGTCATCCGCATTGGCCATGGTAACGGCTTGTTGAATCGCGACCTGACGACTGGGCTCCACATGGTAAGCCCTAAATCCCATAGCGATGAGACCCTGCTCCACTTGTCCACAGATGGCCAGGGGCTCTTCGCTGCGTGGATTGTCCGAAGTGATAATGATATAATCGGCGAACTCACCGGCTGCGGCTGCCATGAGCGGACGCTTTGCAGCATCACGATCGCCTCCGGCTCCGAACACAGCAATGACGCGACCACTGCAGACACTGCGAGCCGTCGCCATGACATTAGTGAGGCCATCCGGAGTATGGGCATAATCAACGACCACGGGGAATGGTTGACCAACTTGTACCAACTCGAAGCGGCCAGGTACCGGCCGTAGTGCCTCCATGGCTCGCTCCATGGCAGCAGTATCAAAACCTTCGTGAATCAGCACGGCTGCCGCTGCCAAAGAGTTGTACACATTGAACATTCCCGCTAATGGTAGGTCCACGGCGAACTCGTGTGTAGGACTCTGCAGCCTATACGAAACACCCGACCCGTGAATACACACTTGCGAAGCTTGAATGCTTCCCTCATGAATACCATATGGGTACACGTTCGGGAGATCGAACTTCATTAGCCGCTGCCCGTAGGGATCGTCCCCATTGATAACAGCAGCCTTCGAGGGTTTCGATCGATGTCGATTCAGCTGGTGAAAGAGTTGCGCTTTAGCTTCAAAGTACGCTTCAAAACTATCATGGAAGTCTAGATGGTCTTGGGACAAATTCGTGAAAACTGCAACGTCAACTTCTACATCATCGATTCGCCCTAAGGCCAACCCGTGAGATGAAGCTTCGAACACCAAGTATTGACAGCCTTCTGAGACAGCTTGGGCTAGGAACCGTTGAATATCTATGGCCTCTGGCGTTGTCCGCGCTGCCGGATACACTGCATCTCCAATCATGTTCTGAATGGTCCCCATCAGGGCTACACGGAATCCGGCCGATTCCAAGCCTTGCTTAATCAAAAAGGTGGTGGTGGTTTTGCCGTTGGTTCCCGTAACAGCAATGACGCGCAGTCGGGCTGCTGGATCTCCAAAAAAACAGCGGGCCGCCTGCGACATCGCTTGCCGACAGTTTTTTACCAAAATCTGTGGCACATCGAGATTCGGCTGCATTGTTTCTACCATCACAGCACTGGCACCGCGCGCAATGGCATCCGGTATAAATTCGTGTCCGTCCATCGTAAATCCGGGAACAGCCACAAAAAGGCCGCCTTCCTCTAGGCGCCGTGAGTCATACTCGATGCCGTGAATCTCAACGTCGCCACCAAAAATCTGACCTTCGCCGGGGGCAAGCAGTTCCGACAATCGCATTTTCAACACTCCCTGCTCTCCAAGTGGAATCGTTATCACATCGAGAAGTGCACTTCGATCAGACTTCCTGCAGACGCAGCCTCGCCGGCGGCAGGAAGTTGCTGCAAAGCTAGACCGCTTCCTATGGGTTTCATGCGTAGCCCATAGGCCTGCAGGGTCGCCAAAGCGTCCCGCATACCCAAGCCCATCACATTCGGAACTTCCACCATAACTTGACTATCCATCTCATAAAAATATAAAGCTACCACGGTGTCTGAGGCATTGCGAGTACCCGGTGTGGGCCGCTGGTCCGCAATGTACTCCCCTTCACCATAGTAGCTCCATGTCAAACCCACTTCTGCTAACCGCACTTGGGCATCCAGAACCGGCATACTGCGGACATTCGGGATTAAGAGATCTGCTGAAGCTTCACTCTGCTGGACTTTGGGCACCCCTAAGCAATCCAATGCTTCCTCCATAATGGCTCTAAACAACGGCGCTGCCAGTACACCACCATAACGGATTTCTTGTTTGGGATAATAGAGAATCACAATACCCGTCAACCGGGGATTGTCCGCCGGTGCAAATCCCACAAAGGAGGCGATACGGTCCTCGCCATATCCGCCCTGCGTTGGCACCTCGGCTGTTCCTGTCTTGCCGGCCACCGGATACCCGGGAATATCGGCTTGACTCCCCGTACCGTTAACCACCGAAGACCGCATCATAGCCGCAACCGCGGCGGCAGCCTCGACGCTTATGGGTTGAGCAAGCACCTGCGGCTCTTCACGATGGATCAGAGTGCCTTCGTGATCGCGAATCTCATGGAGATAATGGGGCCGCATGAGACGACCATGGTTGGCAATGGCGTTGACAGCCGAAAGCAACTGAAGTGGGGTAACAGCAACACCTTGGCCGAAACCGATGTTGGCCCACTGCAGAGTTTCACCAAATCGAATTTCGCCTGGTGCCGGCAGACGTCCAGCCACTTCCCCAGGAAAATCCACACCAAGACGCTGACCCAAACCGAATTCAAACAAATACGGATAAAACTGTACAGGCCCCATGTTAACCGCTAACTGGGCATAAGCAATGTTGTCACTGTTTTCAAGGGTCTCTATGAATGTTTGTTCTCCATGCCCAATTCGATTCCAACTCCGTATGCGACCACCAGCCACCTGCCAACTGGGCCCGCTGTAGAACTCGGTATCGAGATTGACTGTACCCGAGTCGAGGCCTGCCGCTGCGGTAAGCGCCTTGAAGGTCGATCCTGGTTCATATTGATCAATAACGGCGATATTGCGCCGCTGGTTCGAAGAATATGACTGGTACTCATTGGGATCGAAAGCTGGATACACAGCATTGGCCACAATAGCCCCTGTCGCTGTATCCATGAGGATGGCCACACCGCGTTGGCTCTGTGACTCCACCACAGCTCGTTCCAACTCGCGTTCAGCAACATATTGAATCTTAGCGTCAATGGTTAGGACAAGGTCATGCCCATGTTCTGGCGGCGTTAAAACTCCTTCCCCACCTGGAATTTGGCGCTGCGCTGCATCTCTTTCTAACGACCAGATTCCGGGTGTTCCGCGAAGAATTTCGTCATAAAAGAATTCTAAACCCTCTAATCCCTGGTTATCAATCCCAGCAAATCCTAGTACCTGTGAGGCCAGCGTGCCCTGGGGATAATAGCGCTGGGGACGCTCAATTAAGCGAATTCCGGGTATAGCGAGCTCGCGAATGGCTGAGGATTGTTCCCAAGAAAGCTTACGATCTAGCCAAGTACTCCGGGCCACCCCCTGCAAAGCTGCGGCGATGGCCTCTTCCGACAACGACAAATAAGGAGCCAATTTCACTGCAGCTGCTGCGTGATCCCTCGCCGAATGAGGCACAGCATAGACGGCATCGGCTCCCACACTCAAGGCTAAAACGGTTCCAGTCCGATCGACTATCGTTCCTCGCTTAGGGTCCACGGTTGTCGGCCGCATCCGCTGTGCCTGCGCCAACTGGTTGAAGTGACTGTAACGAACCACCTGCAGATAGGCCAGTCGAATTCCCAAAGCTCCAAATCCCAGGATCAAGAATACAAGCATCCAAACTACACGACGATGGATAAGTTTCCTATTGTCCGCTCCAGCCAGCTTTGACGCCCCCCAACGACAGCAGATGACTTAAAAACTCGGTTAACCCAACGAAAACTCCGTCCGGTGCCTCGCTGTCCATTCCATCGTCGACGACGGCCATGGCTGTCGGAGCATTCACAGGAACATCCAAATACAGCACAGTCAGGGCTTCCGATTCGACCATTCCGATCTCTTGCCGCGCCAACTCCTCTATGTATCGCAAGGACTGAGCTGCATTCAGGTGAACTAACAACTGCTCATGCTTTTGGGTTTCCGCTTGCAGGTGCTGCTCTAGACGCTGCGCCTGCACGTTTAAGTGCATGGTCGCTACCTGCTGCCCCAAATACAGCACAGCCAAACAGACAACCACAACGACAGCGCTGCAGACCAGAAGCGTGTCCGGCAGACGGCGCTGGCGACGACGAATTCGCCTATAACGTTTCGAAGAACGGTGTTGAATATCTGTGGGTTCGGGAAGATACGACTCCAGCTTCCTTGCTGTCTGCACGGTCACCCCTCCTTTAAGGCAGTTTAAATGCGTTCGGCGGCTCGCAATTTGGCACTCCGTGCCCTCGGGTTGCGGCCGAGTTCATGTTCATCAGCGGTAACAGGTTTCCTCGTCAGCATACGAAGTTTCGCTTCGAAACCACAGCGACAAATGGGGAGACCCGGCGGACAGATACACCCAGCTACCTGCTGCCGAATGAACTCTTTGACAATACGATCCTCCAAGGAGTGAAATGTGATCACAACCAATCGTCCGCCCAGTTGGAGAACGTTCAGGGACTGCTGCAAGGCCATTTCTAATACGTCCAATTCTTTGTTCACAGCAATACGCAGAGCTTGGAAGGTTCGCTTCGCTGGGTGCGGGCCAGAACGACGTGCCGCCGCTGGGATAGCCGCCTTGATAACATCCACCAATTGCCCTGTTGTTTCAATGAACCGCACATCTCGTTCCCGTACAATGAACTCAGCAATTCGAGCTGCCCAGCGCTCTTCCCCATACATCCAAATCAACTGAGCCAACTCTGTCTGCGATCGTCGGTTGACTAACTCGTAGGCAGTTTCACCGTGACCGTCGCGGTTCATCCGCATATCCAGCGGAGCATCGTGTTGATAGGAAAACCCACGCTGGGCTTGATCTAGTTGGTACGACGATACCCCGATATCCATCAGGATACCTGCGACACTTTCAAAGCCTAAGGATTGCACAATGCTTTCCAGGTTAGCAAAGTTATCATGCACCAAATGGACTGCCTTACCGTATGGCCGCAGGCGTTCTTGGGCATGTTCTAGCGCCTGTTCGTCTTGGTCAATCCCGACTAGCGTAATATTGGGTTCACGTTTCAGAAGCGCTTCGCTGTGACCGGCGCCACCTAGGGTACAGTCAACGTACACCGCACCAGGCCGAACATCCAAAACATTCAAAACAGCATCCATCAGGACTGGTTCATGCCCAAAGTCGCTCACGTTCTCACCTCAACTCTGACGGATCTAACTCCACTGGCTAGGCCTTGGGCAGCCACGGCAGCGTGCCGTCAAGGATCACACTAAGAGCGGATAGCGCAGCTCCAGTTGTTGCCTCTGAAGCCCCGAACGCTCCCTCAGTTAGATCCCTAATTCTACAATGTTCTCAGCAATCGACTCGTAAGAACTCTCGGCCTGTTCCATGTATGCTGTCCAACGTACTTGACTCCATATCTCAATACGATTGGAGACTCCGATTACGACTACATCCTTTTCAATCTCGCTGTAGGTCCGAAGGTTGGCCGGCAGCATAATCCTACCCTGACGGTCCTGGTCGCATTCGGCAGCACCGGAGAAGAAAAAACGGACAAACTGCCGGGCGTCAGACTTTGTCAAAGGCAGTGTTTTCAGTTTCTCCTCGAGCAGTTTCCACTCGGGTTGAGGGAACAAGAATAAGCAATTGTCGAGGCCGCGGGTGACTACCGCACCATTACCCAACTCGTCGCGAAACTTGGCCGGTATGATCAACCTACCCTTGGTATCGAGACTATGCTGATATTCGCCCATAAACATAATCTCGCACCTCCATGGTTAATGTCCCACTTTCCCCCACATTGTACCACTTTGATATACCTATTCTTCCCCCATTATAGAATTCCTTCCCAAACGTGAAAAAAACACCATTAATTTTAATGAATTTTTCGCCGAATCAGACAGTTGTACGTAAAAAAACACAGCCTGATAATCAGGCTGTGTTGAGTGGGTCCGTAAGCCGAGTTCTGTTTTCGATGATCATCTATCTTGGACGCTAGTTACCTAGCATCTCCAGCAGCCAACCCAGGAGTCCTACGGGACGGGCAGCCCCTTCTCCTCTATTTGGCCTTGCTCCGGATGGGGTTTACCTAGCCGACTGATCACCCAGCCGCTGGTGAGCTCTTACCTCACCGTTTCACCCTTACCCATGACGGGCGGTATATTTCTGTGGCACTAGCCTTAGGGTCACCCCCACTGGGTGTTACCCAGCATCCTGCCCTATGGAGCTCGGACTTTCCTCAGGCACAAAGGCCCGCGACCATCCGACCCACTCAATTTCATCCAAATTGTACCACACAACTAGGCACATTACAAGCTTCAAGACCCCGTTGAAAGGCATCTTCGTATCTGTTTGGTAGAAGAAGCTTGATTCACCGCAGGGACTCAACGGCCTTGGTCTGGAGGCGATTGCAGTTTAACTGCGTGTAGCACCTAAGAGATCCTTATAGGTATCAGAATCCATTCCGATGTCAGTCCTCTTTACGACCATATCGGAACCATTCTTCTCCGCACAGGTAACGCAGCGCTTCGTTTGGGGGAGAATATCCAACCGCTCTTTGGGTATCGTATTACCGCAAAACTCACACTTTCGTTCTGCCATACGTTCCAACTCCTTTTCAGATAGCCACTATAAAGTTTTCCAGGGGTTGTCTCCATCTCTGCCTTGGACAATATCTATGCTATCTTCGCCTAATTCCTGTTCCAGATGCTTAGCGATATATTTCAGCATGATCTGCTCTGTTGCAAAGTGGCCAGCGTCAATAACGGCTAAACCCAACTGTTCTGCGTCCAACGCATCATGATAACCAACATCACCGGTTACCAACACGTCGGCTCCACTGGCAAAAGCTTTTCCCACAAGCTTTCCACCAGCCCCGCCACACACGGCGATTTTCTTGCAGACCGTATTTGGATTTCCGCAAAAGCGCACTCGGGCATGCCATCGCTGGGCTAATCGCTGCGCTAGCTCATGAACAGTAACCGGGTCGCACAAACCCACTCGCCCTAACCCTGTCTCTAACGTGTCGTCCCACGGTTCCAACACAGAAGCTGCCTCTAATCCCAAATCCTCTGCTAACCACGTGTTGAGACCGTTAGCCGCATGGTCAAGATTGGTGTGACTTACATACACCGCGATGTCGTTCTTGATCAAATCGGCAATCATCCGCCCAGCCGGTGAATCAGTTCGTATTTTCTTTAACGGCCGAAAAATCAAGGGATGATGGGCCACAATGAGCTTGGTCCCTTCATGGATGGCTCGCTGAACAAGCGCTGGGGTAACCGTCAGCGTCACCATAATCCCACTGACGGACTGTTGGTACTCACCTAACTGCAGCCCAACATTATCCCAGTCTTCAGCCAGATGTCTTGGGGCTAGTTGTTCCATAACTTGTGTTACTCGCTGAACTGTGAATGGCACGACATCACCTGCTTCCAAATGCGAATATCATCCTGTACTTGCTGTCTGATTGGCGTCGGTCCTAGGGGTAAAGACGCGGCATAATTCTGCAGACGCTGCAGTCGGTAAGCAAAGTACCTCTGCACACTGTGGGCTGGATTTAACAGCAGCTTTGGTCCCAAACCGATGATTCGTTCATGGCTGAGCCCTGGATAATACCGTAAGAGTCTGGAATCATCGGAGGTCAAAGACCAGCTAGCCTCCATACAGACATAATAACGGTGGCCTTCCACTACAACCCACTCCTGGGACACTGCTATACCCCTATCGTAAAGCCAATATCTGAGAAATTCGGGCCGAGTCATAGGCTGAAAAACCCAATGCGGAAACGTTGCAGCTTTTTGGCCAGCCTGACGCAGTATCTTGACGATGGTTTGACTGCCCATGCCGGCTAGTATCACGGTATGAACCTCGCCCGGTCGCAGCAGTTGCAGTCCATCACCTTATCGCACATCAAGGACCACACCACTTCGAGCTGCCAGTCGCTGCGTTTGCCGCAGAGGTCCTTCAGCGATATCACTGGCCACAGCTCGGCAGCCACGCTGCCGCACCGCTTCCACAGCAAGAAACCCATGATCCGAACCGATGTCCGCAAGAGAAACACCATGCGGTAGGATCGACAAAAGACTATCTAAGCGCTGTGAGTTCAAAACAATCACCTTTGTTAGCAAATTCGACACAAAGGTGCTTCCTTCCTGCAAATCGGCAGGAGTTTGCGTCAGTTATAGAGTATGTATAGGAGTAACCTAGAAAAAGGAGGTGTCATCATGCGTCTGCAAATCCACTACTGCACAGCTTGAGGATATTTACCCAAAGCCGTCAGTTTGGCGGAAAAGCTGCTTAATGAACACAAGAACTCCATAACTGGGCTGGAATTAGTTCCTGCATCCGGTGGCGTATTCGAGGTTGTTGTCGATTCCAAGTGTATATTTTCCAAAAAGGAATTGGACCGTTTCCCCGAAGACGACGAAGTTGAAAATGCTATTCGCTCACTGTAGTCAGCGAATTGTAAGGACCGAAGCAGCCTGAGCCGCTTCGGTCCTTTTTGATGAGCATCATAGTTAGGCCAAACCAACACCGCAGCCGACGGTGAGCAAAAACTGTTCGTGTCAAACTCCGACACTAAACATACAGAGTTCCACCAAAAAACCCAGAAGCCACGGAGGCATCTGGGTTGAGATTCGATTCTGGTGGACCCCCTGGGATTTGAACCCAGGACCAACGGATTATGAGTCCGCTGCTCTAACCGCTGAGCTAGGGGTCCTGATAACAAACCTCATTATACGTCAGCCTGGATGGGCTGTCAACATACTATTGTCCGAGAAAGTCCTTCAATTTCTTGCTCCGACTGGGATGTCGAAGCTTACGAAGAGCTTTGGCTTCAATTTGACGGATTCTCTCGCGCGTTACTCCGAACACTTGGCCTACCTCTTCCAAGGTACGAGTTCGCCCATCGTCCAGACCAAAGCGGAGGCGCAAAACCTGCTGCTCCCGGGTGGTCAGCGATTCCAGCGTCGATCCCAACTGCTCACGAAGCATAGTGAAGGAGGCCGCCTCAGCAGGTGCCGGAGCATCTTGGTCTTCAATAAAGTCCCCCAAGTGGCTATCTTCTTCCTCACCAATTGGTGTTTCCAACGATACGGGCTCTTGCGCAATTTTCATGATCTCACGCACCCGTTCTTCGGGCATCTCCATCTCTTTGGCGATTTCCTCTGGAGTAGGCTCACGACCCAAATCCTGCAAGAGCTGTCGCGAAATCCGGATCAGCTTATTGATCGTTTCCACCATATGAACCGGGATACGGATTGTTCGCGCTTGGTCCGCTATGGCCCGAGTTATGGCTTGCCGAATCCACCAAGTGGCATAGGTACTGAACTTATATCCTTTGCGGTAATCAAACTTTTCAACCGCCTTGATCAGGCCCAAGTTACCTTCTTGAATTAAGTCCAGGAACAGCATTCCACGACCCACATAGCGTTTGGCAATACTTACGACCAATCGTAAATTCGCCTCTGCCAAGCGCCGCTTCGCCACTTCATCCCCATCTTCTATGCGCTTGGCCAATGCCACCTCTTCCTCAGCAGTCAGAAGGGGAACTCGCCCAATTTCTTTCAAGTACATTCGAACCGGGTCGTCTAGGCCCACGCCTTCAGGAACGGAGAGGTCAAACTCCGCTTCTTCTTCTTCTTCCTCTTCTGGTTCTGCGGCTGTATCCGTATCAGATTCCAAGACCGCAGCATCGCCTGATTCAGGAATTACGTCAATGCCCATAGCCGTGAAACTTTCGTAGATCTCATCGATTTGGTCTGGGCTGAGATCCACTGCTTGGAGGGCATCCATAATTTCGCGATAGGTTAACATTCCCTTTTTTTTGCCACGTTCCATTAGTGTGTTAACAGATTCGATAGTTATTTCCTTTTTGCTCATTTAGACTCCCCCCTTCCCAGCGGGCCTTCATCCTTAATTCGTCTTACCAGATGAAATACCTTTTTTCTAATAGAAAAATAGCTATAGACCATTTCAAACAGTGTTTCGCGCACAGCATTGTCTTCCTTATTTTTCTCCATGGCACCAAGGTTTTCCTCTATTTTTGCCAGTTCCCGCGAAAAAATCGTGGCCTGCATGTGTTGAATGTATTCCCGCCAACGTCCTTGAGAAACTTCCAGCTGAAAGATGGCATCGGCTGTCTTCTCGCCCTGAAGATCCCAAGAGCCATCCAGCAAAAGAGCGTACAAGTGCCGGTAGTCTTGGTTCTTGAAGTGCCGGGGTAGGATACCCTCACTGCGCAGTTCTTCGATACGCCTTGGGTCATGCAAAATGCGGCGCAGAATATCGCGTTCCACAGAATCCCCACTGCCCGACGTTTCAGTCCGAACTGGGGACGTCAGCGCAGAGGATACCCGAGATCTAGCTGATCGTGCCGGTCCAGCAGAAGCAGCAGGAGCAGCTGCAGAAGCCTCTGCACTGAGTCTCTGCTCCACGTCGCTTCGCAGCGCCTTCGGATCCACACCCAAGCGTTCTGACGCAAATTGAATGTACTCGGCCCGTTCTACTGCCTGGGATAGGGTGGCAAGGACTTCTACTATTTCTTGCGTCGCATTCAATTTTCCTTCTCTAGTTTGTAGATCATGGCGTTGCATTATCTGCATAAGAAGATACTCTGGCCAAGGAAGCGCCTTCTCTAACCACAGTTGGAGACTTGCCGGGTCTGATTGGCGCGCCAAGGTATCCGGATCGACTCCCGGCTCTAAGGGAGCGACTAGCACATCAAGACCATTCTGTCTCAGCAGATGCATGCTTCTAACAGCAGCCTTTTGGCCCGCTGCATCGCCATCGAATGCTAGAATTGTTCGGCTCGCAAAACGCTGTAGAAGCCGGGCATGATCCGCGGTGAAAGCCGTTCCCAACGACGCAGTAACATTGCTAATCCCCTTGGCCGCAAGGCTGATGCAATCGGTATATCCCTCCACCAAAACTGCCGTATTCCTTTCCTTGATGGCCTCCTTGCTCCAGTTGAGACCATACAGAGCCTGTGCTTTGCGGAATACTGGGCTTTCCGGGGAATTGAGATACTTAGGTGACCCTTGACCGACGCTGCGCCCTCCAAAACCCAGAAATCTGCCCTGGTGATCACAGATCGGAAAGATAATGCGCTGGCGAAATCGGTCGTACAGCCCACGCTGGCCGCGCAGAGCTAACCCCGCCTGGAGCAAAAGCTCCTCGGAGAAACCTTCGCTAGACAGATGGTTTGTTAGGGCATCCCAGGAGTCTGGAGCATACCCTAAGAAGAAATGGCGCGCTAAATCTCGACCGATGCCTCGGCTTGTCAGATATTGGCGAGCCTGCTTACCCTTTTCGGCCCGGAGCGCCCGGTAGAAAAACTCAGCCGCTTTGTGGTTCAGGCGGTATAACGTATCGCGCTGTTCTTGACGTCGGGTGTCTTCCGCGGACCGGTGAGGCACCTCGATTCCGGATTTTTCCGCTAACGCTTCGGCGGCTTCTGGGAACGTCAAGCCTTCCGTTCGCATGAGAAAGTTAAAGACATTCCCGCCGGCTCCGCAGCCAAAGCAATAAAAAAATTGCTTATCCGGATTGACCGAGAATGATGGTGTCTTTTCGTCGTGGAAAGGGCACAAGCCCGTGTAGTTTTTCCCTGTCTGCCGCAGGTCCACTTTAGCCCCGACAATATCGAGGATGTCTGAAGCTCCTTTGACGCTCTCGAGCCATTCATCGGAAAACTGAGCCATCGGTATCACCTTCTTTACCTGCGCGACCAGCCTTTGGGCAGGAACAATGTCTGAAACTCTGCTATGGCATAGCTATCCGTCATTCCCGCTATATAGTCCACAACGCCACGTTTGACTTCGCCAGGCCCCAAAGGATGGCCCAAGCGGTTTTCTAGTTCTTCTGACTTTGCCAGATAGTATTCGAAGAACATCCGGATAATGTGGTAGACCTTTTGCTCTTCGGTTTTCGCCTCGGAACCGATGTATACATTTTGGAATAGGAACTGACGCAATTTACTCGTGGCCTGGGCCACAGCAGACGACATCCCTATTTCAGCTCGATCAGCACTGTGAGCGATGATATCTTTCACCATCGTGTCAATGCGCCGCGAACGAGTTGTTCCCAGAACTTCGACGATATCTGAAGGTATTGTCTGCTCATCCAATACGCCACCGCGCACGGCATCTTCGATATCGTGGTTG
>SLOZ01000089.1 GCA_007132255.1 Limnochordia bacterium
CACAGCGGTTTGTCGGTCGGTGAGCGCTTCGAACAGTGGTGGAAAATACGTCAAGGCGCTGTGCGTATAGCCATTGGAGCACGTTCGTCCGTATTCGCACCCTTCGACAATCTTGGGCTGATCATCATTGACGAAGAACATGAAACCACCTATAAGCAGGAAGAAGGATCTCTGAAGTACCACGCGCGCGAGACGGCTCTCTGCCGTGCTCGTCATACTGGAGCTCATGTGATTCTAGGCAGTGCAACACCCTCGTTAGAAAGCTATCAGAAGGCCCTGCGCGGAGTCTATGCATTGGCAGAAATGCCGCATCGCGTTGAGCACCGAGCCATGCCGAGGATAGTCACCGTGGACATGCGTCGTGAGTTTGCCCAAGGCCACCGGCACATGTTTTCGCGGCCGCTGCAGGAGCGACTCGCAGCGAATCTCAAGGCAGGTCATCAATCGATTCTCTTTCTCAACCGCCGTGGGTTTTCTTCGTTCGTTCTCTGCCGATCCTGTGGTCATGTTATGGAATGTTCGAATTGTAAGGTCTCTTTGACCCTGCACAAAGCTGCCGGTTCTGAACGTCTACACTGCCATTACTGTGGGGTTTCCCAGACGATGCCGGCATCGTGTCCCGAATGTGGCTCACAGTATCTGCGGGCCTTCGGCAGCGGTACCCAGCAAGTGGAAGAGGCACTGCAGGGATTGTTCCCAGCTATCCGGAGCATTCGGATGGATGCGGATACGACAAGTACCAAAGGCGCTCACCAGAATCTATTGGAGCAGTTTCGCAAAGGCGATGCCAATGTACTTATTGGAACGCAGATGATCGCTAAGGGCTTGGATTTCCCGAACGTAACCCTGGTGGGAGTGTTAGCCGCCGATTTATCGCTGAATTTTCCGGATTTCCGGTCTGCGGAGCGAACGTTTCAGCTCTTAACGCAAATAAGCGGCCGGGCTGGACGCGGAGCGCATCCCGGTGATGTTTTCATCCAATGCTATGAGCCTATGCATCATGTGATCCAAGCCGTAAAGCGCGGTGACTTTAAGGGCTTCTACCGTCGCGAGATCTCGTTTCGCCGTGAAGCTAGCTATCCGCCAGAATCAGCGTTGAGTCGTATTCTATGTACAGGCCCGGCAGATGCCGTAGAAGGCTATTGCCAGAAGCTAGCCACTTGGATTCGGACAGAACTGCCTGGGGTGGAATTGATCGGGCCTAGTCCGGCTCCGCTGGAGCGGGTCAAAGGACGTCATCGCTGGCATATGTTGCTCCGCTGCCGAGAACTACAAGAAATTCCAGCAGACTTCCGAGAACTGTGGCCACAGCCGCCAAAACACGTGGCAGCCACCCTTGATGTGGATCCCTTGAATTTGCTATAGTATGGTATACTAGATATATTGATTAACCATATTAAGAAAGGAGGGGCAGCCATGGCTGTGATGGAAATAACGAAAATCGGCCACGAAGTACTGCGCAAAAAGGCTGAACCTGTCCAAAAGATAACCAAAAAGACACAGACTTTGATTCGAGACATGATCGAAACAATGTATGCAGCCGAAGGAGTAGGTTTGGCCGCTCCTCAAGTGGGTTTATCCGAGCGCATCATTATCATAGATATTGGTGACGGGCCCATTGCCATGGTAAACCCAGAAATTATCGCTCACGAAGGTTCGGAAATCGATGTGGAAGGCTGCCTCAGTATTCCCGGACGCCATGGTTATGTAAAGCGTTGGCTTGAGACAACCGTCCAGTTCCTGGACGAGAAAGGTAAACCGCATCGTATGGTGACCAACGGTTTACTGTCGCGAGCGATTCAACACGAGTTGGACCATCTCAATGGCGTGCTCTTTGTTGACATCATGCTGGAGGAAGCTAAGCTGCGTAGTGAAGATGAGACGTCCGACGAGGAGTACCAACAGCAAGAAAGCGGGTGAGGCCAATGAAGATCGTCTTTATGGGCACACCAGAGTTTGCCGTGCCATCCTTGGACGCCGTCAATCAAGAGCATGAAGTCACGTCGGTGGTGACGCAGCCTGATCGGCCCAAGGGCCGAGGACACAACGTACAGATCTCTCCAGTCAAAGCTCGAGCCCTAGAATTGGACCTACCGATTCATCAACCACGCCGGGTATCTGAACCAGGTTTCATTCAGCAATTGCGGCAGGAAGCGCCAGACGTTATCGTTGTGGTTGCCTTCGGCCAGAAGATTCCGTCCGAACTGTTGTCGTTGGCACCGCATGGTTGCATAAACGTTCACGGTTCGCTGCTGCCGCAATACCGCGGAGCTGCCCCCATTCACCGAGCCATCGCTGACGGTTGTGTCAGCACCGGTGTAACCACCATGTATCTTTCGGAAGCATGGGATGCCGGAGACATTATACTGCAGCAGCCCTTAACCATCGAAAGCACAGACACCGCAGGTTCGCTGCATGATCGCATGATGCGGATTGGCGCTGACCTGCTGGTAGAAACCCTGCTTCAGATTGCCAAGGGTACGGCACCTAGGATCCCTCAAGACCATGATAGCGCAACGTATGCCTTCAAACTTTCCAAAGAGGATGGACGCTTGAATTGGTCGCATCCTGCTCACAGTCTAGCTAATCTCGTCCGAGGTATGGACCCATGGCCAGGCGCGTTTACGACCTACAAAGGCACAACATTGAAAGTACGGAAGGCGGTCGCCATGGCAGGATGCGGAACCCCCGCAGAAGTAGCGGCCATCGACGAATATGGTATCATTGTGGGGACAGGGGATGGGCTTCTGCGCCTAGAAGAAATTCAGCGTCCCGGTTCTCGTTGGCTCAAAGGACGAGATGCAGCCAACGGACTGCGGATTCAGCCAGGGGATGAGTTTGATGCAGATAGCGAATAATCGTACTGCGCAGACATCACCCCCGCGTCTGTTTGTCTTGGCAGCAGCAGCACTGCTGTTCGTTGTTAGCAGCTTCTTACTGGTGTCCACCAGATTCTCTATCGTATGGACCATAGCAGCTCTGTTCGTCTTTTCGATCATGGCGATCGTACTGACTGGTGGCGTAATTGCCTTGGTCGGGATTCGTCAAGGCCGCCTCCCAAGGGTTCTTCAGGTCTTTGCTCGATGGAGTACAGCGGCACTCTATCCAGTGGCGGTGGTGGCGGGAAGACTTGCGGGACTGGAGAAAGATCGCGTGCGCGGCTCGTTTATTGAAATCCATAACCAGTTAGCTGCCATGAAACCCCTGAAGGTCCAGGCTGATGAAATCCTCTTGCTGCTTCCTCACTGCCTGCAGTGGGCGGATTGTCCCCATCGCATCACCATCGATGTTAACAACTGCCGTCAGTGCGGAAAGTGTGTGATCGGGGATCTTCTGGAACTTCAACGGAGCTATGGATTTCACATGGCAGTAGCGACAGGTGGAACATTAGCTCGCAAGATCATTGCGGACGTGCGTCCAAGCGTTGTCGTTGCCGTAGCGTGTGAACGGGATTTAGCCGCCGGCATTCAGGACGTGCGAAAAATCCATGTCATTGGCATTCTTAACGAACGTCCCAGTGGACCTTGTTACAATACGACACTCAATGTTGCTGTGGTGGAAGATACAATCCGCGCATTGTTGAACTAGGAGTCCACCCAAAAACCTGCTCGCATGGAGGTGTTGGGTAGATGCGGTCACAGAAATCCCAGATAACGGGATTTCGAGGTTCCTGTCTTGCGGGCTAATATCATGTTTGAAGTGGACTCCTAGCAGGCCTGTTGTATAGACGGGTTCCAACGCCCAACGTTGACTGGTCCGCTCGGGGAAATGCCTGCTACGCGGCATTTCGTATTCGGCTGTAGACCACGCTTTGTTCTCTGTGAAACAGGTCTGCTAGCAGGCCTGTTGTATAGACGGGTTCCAACGCCCAACGTTGACTGGTCCGCTCGGGGAAATCCCTGGTAGAGGGATTTCTCTCCTCTTGTTTTGCGGTCCGATGATCACATTATCAACATTTTTCTAGGCGATTGTGTCATAACAAACGGTATTCAGGTGCACCATGCATTGTCGTTGAAGCGATACGATTACATCTATTTGGAGGGGAGCGAGCCGTTATGTTTTTCTTTGATCCATCGATGATTCTGTTGGTACCAGCACTGCTATTCGCCATGTATGCACAGAGTAAAGTCAAGAGCACCTTTCAAAAATATTCTAGGGAATATGCAGCCTCGAGAATGACAGGTTCCCAGGTGGCGCGACAGATTTTGGATGCCAATGGGCTTGATGATATTCCGGTTCAAGTAACCGAAGGGAAGCTGTCTGACCACTACGATCCCAAAAATCGCATTCTGCGTTTATCGCCACAGGTCTACCGAGAATCCAGTCTAGCAGCTCTTGGTGTAGCCGCCCACGAAGCGGGCCATGCCGTGCAGCATTCGCAAAGCTATTTCCCCCTGGAACTGCGCAACAACTTGTTTCCGGTTGCCCAAATTGGCTCTAATATGGCCTTTCCACTGTTTTTCATTGGGTTTTTATTCGCTTTCGATTCGCTGATGCTCATTGGGATTTGGTTCTTTCTAGCCGCCCTTTTGTTTCAATTAGTGACACTGCCCGTGGAGTTCAACGCTTCCAGTCGAGCCATTCAACTGCTGCAGAGTGGTGGGTTTGTAACCACGGCCGAGGTGCCGAAGGCGAAGGCCGTCCTCAACGCAGCTGCACTCACTTATGTAGCGGGCGTGGCCATGGCAGCAAGCCAGTTGCTTCGATTGTTAATTTTACGAGGCGCACGACGTTGATGAAAGCCGGTGGCCGACCACCGGCTTTTTCGTACGTCAAGCACCTTAGTGTTGTGGTTCGGGAGAGGAGAGATCGCTGTGCCTAATGTCCGACATTTAGCGGTTCGAGTTCTCAATCAGGTGGAGACGCATGGAACGTTTGTGGACGATGCTGCTTCCGAGAGTCTATCCCGACAACAACTGTCTGACCAAGACAAGCGCCTGTTTACCCAGTTAACACATGGGGCGCTGCGGCGCAAACTGGCATTAGATCACGCTTTGAACCGAGTTTCGAAGAAGCCAATGCACGATCTGCCTGCGCTGACCAGGGATATTTTGCGCATCGGTGCCTATCAAATCCTGTTTTTGGACAGCATCCCGCAGCGCGCCGCTGTCAATGAAATGGTAAATGTTGCCCATCAGATGAGCCATCGTGGCACTGCAAACTACGTAAATGCTGTGCTGCGAAGTTTGATTCGGCAGCTGGACACAATTCCTTGGCCCAACGCCGAACGCGAACCGCTGGAGTACATACATACGGTAGCTTCCTACCCTCGTTGGTTGGCAGACCGATGGTGTGAACAACTAGGTCCTGAGAACGCGGTCCAACTGGCGCTGGCACTCAATGAAAGTCCGAAACCCAGTGCCAGGCACAA
>SLOZ01000366.1 GCA_007132255.1 Limnochordia bacterium
GATGGTAATTCTTAAGGAACGCCGAAGGCACGAGGAAGTCCCAGCCGCCTGTGTGAATCAAGTCAATGGGGAAGAACGGACGGGGTGTGTTGAACTTCAGTTCAAACGTATACTCATCGATAAGAGTAAACTCCACGGCTTGGCCGCCGGAATCCCGCCACACTCCACCAATAACAGGTGTCAGATCTTCATTGTGCAGAACGTCGTCATACCAAAACCGGATATCCTCTGTGGTGAATGGGTTGCCATCCGACCACTTCATGCCACGGCGCATGTGGAGTGTCCAGGTAGTGGCATCGTCACTGCCTACCACATCTTTCATAACGTGTGGGACGGTACCAACACCATACTTGTCCGCAGTCACTGGATTTGTGAAGTCGGAAAGCAGGGTATCACCGCCAGCACCCATGGCTACGGTTGTAGCCGTTCTGACGATACCGCCATAGCGGCCCACCATTTCTTCAGGCTCGACTACGAATACGTCGTCAGGATGCGGTAACCGTTGATCAACAGGCGGCAATTCGCCGGCGGCTACCTTCGCTGCTAATTCCGGGGACTCGTTGAATTCCATGGCCATACCTAAGCTTCCAAATGTGAGGACAACGGCGAGGACCAATAATAATACACTGAATTTCTTCAAAAACATCGCTCCTTTTCTGGTTAAAACGGTTCAGTAAACGGTGTGCATTGTCGCATTGCGCTTTGCGAGGCATCCCCCCTTCATCGCTCTAGACGCTGGATTGCGCCTGGGATTGTACAGCCTTGAAATGCCTACACCACCCAAATAGCTCCAGGGCGTTTTCGACATGCCATGAAGTTCGTTGTCTGGTCATGCACAATGTTGGAGAGTCTGCATTCAACAAAGTATAACCATTATTGCGCAAGTCAACTAACGACACGACCATGACATCCAAAACACCACTCAAATAGCTTTCAAGTGGCTTTCACATACATAATTCGCCGTTGATTCCACGAATTCCTGCAAAGATTGTTAACTTCGCGCAAGCGTTTTATGCATCCTGCAAAATAGTAGAACTGCGAACGGTTGGATGGTTAACAACTCCTTTAGGTCACCGAGGCGCTCATCGTAAACCACGCAGTGCTTCTTATGAGACAGGTCTGCTAGCAGGCCCGTTTCACAGCCGGTTTCCAACGCCCAAAGCCGGCAGTTCAGCTCGGAGAAACGCCTGTTGAAAGGCGTTTCGAGCTCAGTCGTAAACCACGCATTGTTCACTGTGAAACAGGTCTGCTAGCAGGCCTGCTGCACAGCTGGGTTCCAACGCCCAAGGTTGGCAGTTCGGCTCGGAGAAACGCCTGTTGAAAGGCGTTTCGAACTCGGTCGTAAACCACGCATTGGTCACTGTGAAACAGGTCTGCTAGGAATTCCTGCGAATATTGGAGGTTTTTGGGTTGAAAACGATACGTTTGGGCAAGACCGGCCTTATGGTTACACAAACAGCCTTCGGGGCACTGCCGGTGCAGCGAGTCGACTTGGATGATGCTGTAAGTCTTCTGCGCAGTGCGTATGAACAGGGTATCACCTTTTTTGACACTGCCCGCGGTTACTCGGACAGTGAAGAAAAGATTGGAGCGGCGCTTGCGGATGTGCGCGAGGACATCGTTATCGCCACAAAAAGTCCGGCAAAACAACGCGACCAGTTGTTCCGTGATGTGGACACCAGCCTTGCAAAACTGCGCACCGACTACATCGACGTTCTGCAGTTTCACAATCCTGGCTTTGTTCCAAGACCAGGCGGGAACGACGGACTTTATGATGGTCTGTTGGAACTCAAAGAACAGGGCTTGGTACGACACATAGGGATAACGAACCATAAAGGCGCCATTGCCAAAGAGGCTGTGGAATCAGGATTGTATGCAACGCTGCAGTTTCCACTGTCGTATCTGTCGTCGGAAGCCGACTTCGCTTTAGTCGAGCTGTGCCGAAAACAGGATGTGGGTTTCATCGCCATGAAGGCTTTGTCGGGAGGCTTAATTACCGATGCTGCAGCCAGCTTTGCGTATCTGCGGCAGTATGAGAATGTCGTTCCCATTTGGGGAATCCAGCGGCAAGAGGAGTTGGATGAATTTATTGCCCTGGATGCCCAGCCACCGGTCTTAAATGACGCTATGCACCAGCGGATCGTTGCGGATCGAGAGCAGTTGTCCGGTTCGTTCTGCCGAGGCTGCGGATACTGCATGCCCTGCCCGGTTGATATTCCGATCAGTATGGCAGCGAGAATGTCACTGCTGCTCCAGAGAGCCCCTTACCAGCAGTTTTTGAGCGAACAGTGGCAGGCCAACATGGAACGGATTCAAGACTGCATTGATTGCGGTCAGTGCCGGCGGGCGTGTCCGTATGAACTGGATACACCGCAGCTGCTGCGGGAGGAGTACAACCGCTATTGGGATTTTGCGCAGCAACATGGTGTGAGCAGAGCCTAGTCCTAGAGACGATTTGCGGCGCGATCCAGTTCCAAGCAGCGTTGGCAATTACAACAAAAAAGCGAGGTCACGGTGTCCATGGAGTTTTTCTTCCATATTTTGCTCAACAACATTGTACCTGTATTTACACTGATTCTTGTCGGGTTCGGTTTGGGCCGCAAGTTCGACCTCGACGTATTCACGCTCAGTAAGTTGAATTTTTACGTGTTTGTTCCGTCGTTCATTTTGGTAAGCCTCTACACTACGGACATCCCGTGGGAGATGCTGTCTGTGATAGCGTTCACCGTTCTGCTGCTGGGGTTGAGTTTTGGGATCAGCACGGTCGTTGGGCGCCTGCGTGGACACAGCACAGGCTTGTCCAGTGCGTTCAAGAATTCTGTCATGTTCTATAATTCGGGGAACATCGGCCTTCCCCTAATCACGTTGGTGTTCTCCAATCCACCGTTTGAGGGAGCGGGCGTTCTGAGTCTTGTGGTCACGGCGCAAATCATGGTGTTGGTCATTCAGAATATCACCACCAACACCTTCGGCATCTATAACGCAGGCCGGGCCACGCTCCGTTGGCAGCAGTCGTTGGTCACAGTCTTGAAGATGCCGACCATTTACGCAATTCCTACGGCATTGCTGTTTAAAGTGCTGCCAGTCGATCTTGCCCGAGCACCGTTTTGGCCGGCCTTGGAGCATGCCAGGGGCGGCTTGATCGCTGTGGCGTTGGTAACCTTGGGTGTGCAGTTGTCGCGTACCAAGATCCGAGTAACCAACCACGAAGTGTATTGGGCTGCGGCGCTGCGCTTGCTGGTCGGACCCGCAATGGCTTGGGCATTGCTGCATGTGTTAGGTCTGCAGGGCGCGTTGGCGCAGGCGCTCTTGATATCATCAGCAGTGCCGACGTCTGTCAACAGCGCGTTGATCGCTGTGGAGATGGGTAACCATTCCGGATTTGCGTCCCAGGTGGTCATGGTCTCGACGCTTTTCAGCGCCTTGACCCTGACGCTGGTCATATTCACTGCCCAAATGCTGTTTCCCGTGTTTTAATACCGAAGGAGGCGATGGTATGGCAACGCTGCGCATGGCGATTATTGGAGCGGGTGTCTGGGGAGAAGTACACGCCCACCTCTACCATGAACATCCAGAGGCAGAGGTGTGTGCGGTCTGCGACCGCGACATGGAAAAAGCTCAACGCTTAGGTGAACAGTTTGGCATTGCTGCCATTTATGATGATCATCAAGATATGCTGGCAAACGAAGCCATCGATGCCGTAGCCATCGTGACTCCTGACCATTTGCACGGACAGTTGGCGGTGGACTGCGCCAATGCGGGGAAACACATTCTGCTGGAAAAGCCGTTGGCCACGACTTTAGCCGATGTTAAGGCGATCGCTGCGGCGGTGCGCAGCAGCGGTGTTCGCTGTATGGTCGATCTCCACAATCGCTGGAGCCCGCCGTTTGCTGTGACCAAGGAGTCGGTGGATCGCGGTGAGCTCGGAAGGCCCGTGAGTGCCTACTTTCGGCTCAATGATATCCAGTGGGTAGCCACAGACATGCTTCCTTGGGCCGCTGCGTCGTCAATTCTTTGGTTTTTGGGACCACATACGGTGGACACTTTGCGCTGGATGTTCAGCGATGAGGTCAAGCAGGTGTACACGGTATCAACCGCTGGTATTCTACGCGACAAAGGCGTGGATACTGTCGACATGTACCAGACCATCTTACAGTTCCGAGGCGGCGGGATTGCCACGGCTGAGAATGGCTGGATCACACCGAACAGCCATCCGTGTATCAACGACATCAAATTCAACGTAACAGGCACCAAAGGCATGATCAGCTTGGACCTTAGTAACAGCCAGATGATCGAACGCTTCACCGATGAACGCAGCGATCGTCCCGATGTGCTGGTTAAGCATTTCGTCCACGGAAAACCAAAAGGATTTGCGTATGAGAGCATTCGGCATTTTGTGGACTGTTTGGCTAGCGGCGATCCCTTTCTGGTGAGCTTTGAAGATGCTGTCAATACATCCTTGGTCATCCTAGCTATGCTGGAATCAGCCGAAACAGGGGCTCCTGTGACCGTCAGCTACGATTTGGCATAGTAGTTCTTTGATGATCTTGGTCGTCCGCCTTTCGTTAGTGCCGGTGCCTTACGTTGGCAGGAGGTATCTTTCCCGGACGATAGTTTTCTGATATGCTTAATGAGAATATGTCTATTGGTCACAGGAATGACCATTGGACATCAGAGAGGATGAGACATACCCATGCTGACAAGTAAAAAACTGACCGATAAAATCACCTGGGTGGGAAAAGTTGACTGGGACCTAGTCAAATTTCACGGTGAAGAGTTTTCCACCATCAAGGGTTCTACGTATAACTCGTATCTCGTGAGAGATGAGAAGACGGCCCTAATCGATACGGTCTGGGAACCCTATGATAAAGAGTTTATCAGCAACCTGAAGCGAGCCATCGATCTAAAGGAGATCGACTATATTATCGTGAACCATGGCGAGGTGGATCACAGTGGTGCCCTGCCGGAACTGCTGCGGGAAATCCCGAATACACCCATTTACTGTACGAACAATGGTGTCAAGTCGCTGCGGGGCCACTACCACGAGGAGTGGAACTTCCATCCGGTCAAGACCGGTGATACCCTGAGCCTTGGAGAGACTACGCTGACGTTCGTGGAAGCACCTATGCTGCACTGGCCTGATACCATGTTCACGTATATGGATACCGATAAGGTTCTGTTCAGTAATGACGCCTTCGGACAACATTATGCCACAGAGTCGCTGTTCAATGATAAAGTTGACCAATGCGAGCTGTATGCCGAAGCGATCAAGTACTATGCTAACATTTTGACACCGTTGTTCGTACAGTAAATGGGTGTATTCGGGATTTCCCGCAGCAGTTCCGGCAGGGCAC
>SLOZ01000490.1 GCA_007132255.1 Limnochordia bacterium
CGCCATTTTTATCCGTTTGGCCGATGCACCGCCGGCGGTTATTGCGTTTTACCGGATGGGTTTGGCTGCTGTGGTGCTGTTACCCATTGTGTGGTGGCAGGAGCGGCATCTGCTGCGCGCCGTGCCCCGGGTCCATTTGGGCTGGATGGTCCTAGGTGGTTTCTTTTTGGCGCTGCATTTCATGTTGTGGATCACGTCGTTTTCGTTTACCAGTGTGGCCAGTTCAGTGTTCTTTGTAACGACGCAGCCCATTTTTGTGGCCATTGCGTCAATATATCTGTTCAAGGAGCGCTCATCGATCCACTTGGCCATCGGTATCGCTCTGGCCGGCGTAGGCAGCGTTGTTATTGGGACCGGGGATCTGCAAGCTTTGGGTTCTAGCAATCTTGCGGGCAACCTTTTAGCCTTGGGTGGTTCCATTATGGCAGCGGGCTACTTCCTTGTGGGGCGTCATGTTCGGCAAACGGTGTCCTTGGGCATCTATATCATTGCTGTATATGGTGTAAGCTCGCTATTTTTACTTCTGTTTGTGGTGCTGGGCGGTCACTCGTTGGTGGGATATCCGGGGATGACATGGTTGAGCATGGTGCTGTTAGCCATCGTGCCGACGGTGATCGGACATACTAGTTTCAATTGGGCACTGAAGTATCTGCCGGCGCCCATTGTTTCCGTGGCAATTCTTGGTGAGCCGGTTGGTGCTACTGTTTTGGCGTTCTTCATTCTGCGTGAGGCTCCGGAGTGGTATACTTTGTTGGGTGGAATGCTCATCCTGTTTGGGATCTATGTGACCAGTCAGTGGCGCCCACGAGGGGCTGGTGTACCGTAGGGAGTTCGCAAATGACTCAAAGAGTGACAAGTCAGGTTGAAACTGACGCTTGGTGCTGCCAGTGGCAAATGATGCTGCCGGCAAAGGAATTCTCTATACGGAGGCCGAAGTTTGGATTTGATGTGAGCCACATCTGTGGCAAATGTGGTGCTGTGCGTGCTTTGGACTTTTTCAGTGCTTCCAAGACGTTGGATGATCCCAAACCACTACAGTTTGGTGACTGAAGTGCCAATTCCTTAGAGTTAGGAGGGGTGTGCATGCGTTGGCGGTTGTGGGTTCTTACTTTGGTTGTACTGGCGGTGCTGCTGTCTGGCTGTGGCGGCGGTTGATAGTAGGTCTCTGGCGCCGGTCTGGTGCCCCGCAGTTTCGAACAGTTTTCTGCCTTATACTGGTTGCTCAGCGCCCAGGCCATCTGTCTGGGTGATTGTCTCTGGGAAAGGTGGGCGAACCCTTAGTTGGTTTGGGTTTGGCCACCACTGCGGGTGCTGCCTGCTGGGGAGCGCCGCAGACAAAGCTAGCTTTTTCCGTACGATACACGGGTCCAACGCTCAACAAACCTTCCCAAATGGTGTTGGACGTTTCCTGCACTCACGCGCAAAGCCTCGGAGAGCGGACTAACTTGCCCTCCGAGGCTTTGTGTGCTTGGCTAAGGTTGTGGCTGTTCGGGTTGCCCACTTTCAGTTTCGTAGGGCCAGCTGATGATGCCACCAAGATCATAGATGTTGGTGTAGCCCATGGACACCAGCAGTGCTGCGGCTTGAGCACTGCGACTGCCGGTGCGACAGTACAGGAAGTAGGCAGCGTTTTTCTCCGGCATGACTTCCGCAGCCGAGCTTTTGATGTCTGCCAGGGGCAAGAGAACAGCGCCGGGGATACGCTGCAGGACGTACTCTTCGGGGGTTCGAACGTCAATCAAGACGATCGTTTCGTCGCTGTTTAAGCGCTCCCAAGCATCTTGGGGAGAGATTGCATCGTAGCCGTGGTCGGCTGCCGACATGGTTAAGGCAGCCCAAAAGGCCACAGCACCGATGATCAGCAGCAATATGAGCAGCTTGCGATCGAACATAGTCGAAACCTCCATTGTGGATAATAGGTTCTATTACATTCTTCAGTATACCACATTCGAGCGACGCTGCCCAAAATCCTTTAACCATGTTATGCTTTTTGACTTCGATTCTGGGTTTAACTCTGCCACCGGAGCCGTGTCCAACGCCAAGCAGCGCAGGCTATAAGGACGGCAAAGGCCAATGCAATGACGAGCCATTTGCTGGCCGTAAAAAGCGGGGCGAGGCTGCCGCTGATTCCTGGTGGTTCCGGGAATCTGGTCATCACTAAGGAAACTGTAATGTTTTCGCCGAAATCAAGAAACATGGCGGCTGTTGGCAGAACGATGAGTTGGCGCCATGGTGAGTGCTCTGCTGTGTGGCGGAGCCAGAACGCTAAGGCTGCCGTGAGGAAGAACCAGTATGCCAACGGCCAGATGATGTCGAACGTAAATCTGGAACGGATATAGTACGAGCGACCTGTTTCGCCAAATGCCTCGGCAGTGGCATATAGCTCTTCTGCCGAGTACCAAAACTGTGTATCTGGTGCGCTGGCATCACCCGTCATAGCCTGCGAACGCTGGGACTCCTGGGGTAGAACCCAGACGAGAAAGCCGCCAAAGATGATCACCGCTAGCAGGGTCAGCCATGGCGTTCCTAGCTGAATGAGCCGATTCGTCAAGTTTTGCACCATGAACTACCTCCCTAAAGATGTTGATGTTGTCGTCAGCGCCGCTGCGCTGCCTGCCAGACAGGCATGAATGTTCCGTTATGGGCTGCCAAGGTGTGCCCTTGAGCAGTCATGGCAATGATACCGCACGGTATCCCTTCGTGGGAGCATTGTGCCAAAATGTTTTGGATGGCGTCATCAAGAATTAACCCCTGCGCAAGCGCCTGCACCACTTGTCGCGTAACGGCCAAACGCATAATTCCTTCACCAACTCCGGTGGCACAGGCTGCTCCCGCTTGCGATGCATACGTTCCAGCCCCGATGATGGCCGAATCTCCCATGCGTCCAGGTAGCTTGCCGGGGATACCGCCGGTGGACGTGCCAGCGCAGATATGACCTGTCGTGTCCCGCGCTATGGCGCCCACTGTCGAATATCGTGTTTGGTTTTCGATTATTTCTAGATAACGATCAAGAAGCTCTGCCGCTTCCTGGTCCGTCGGCTGGCGCTGCGTTTTGGGTCCGACGCGAAATGGCGGCAAGCCGTGCAGCCGGGCGAACCACTGGGCTCCAAGCCCGACGAGCAAATGATGCGGTGTATGTTCTTTGACTTTGCGGGCCACTGCGATGGGATGCTGGACATCTTGAATACAGGCCACGCCTCCGGCTTCCCCGCGACTGTTCATCATCAAAGCATCCATTTCGTAGTCGCCGACTAGATTGGGGTAGGAGCCGAGGCCAGCATCGAAGGCAGGATGGTCCTCTAAGTATTCCAAGGCAGCCTGAACCGCGTCTTCCGCCGCTGCTCCCGCCGCCAGATGTTCCCACCCAATTATTCCCGCTTGTTCGACGCCTTGAGTTCGCTCCAATTGCTCAGCCGGTGAAACCTCTTTGCCTTCACATCCTCCATGAATAACGATGGATTCCAATGGTAATAACCTCCTCTGAGACGGATATCGTAATAATGACGTGTTTATAATGGGTAAAGAGGCATACCGTGATTCTAAGGACGAAAGAAAAAGAAGGAGAACCATGGTCATTCCTCGAATACTATGTTATGGAATTCACGGGAATTCGGACGAGTTTGCCTTCCGTGGATTTTCGTACATCATGAGACTGTGGCGTCCATGGTCGTGGTCTTCTGTGGACATAACCGAACCGCGAAATCCCGTAAATACGGGGTTTCGTTAACAATACAGACGCAGGGTTTGGAACCAGACTCGACTTAAGGCGTATGCACCAAAGTGGATTGTGAAGAAAGGGAGAGTGAATATGGACAAACCAGTATTGCAGAACATGAAATTGCCCAAAGAGGTGCGGGCAGCCATTGAAGCGTCCGGACATGTCATCGTTCCGGAATCGCGCGAACAGCTTGTGGAGATGGCCATCGGTGGGCAGCAGAGTGGCTTCTTCGAAGTCGGCTATGACGTCCCCGAACGCGGCTGGGTGGCGGAAGCCACCGTGGCCTCGTGTAAGAATGGAGCATCGGTGAACTTCACTGAGCCGTATATGCGCCGCCGTGATCCGGATTGTATGGTGGTTGGTGACAAAGGTGTCACAGATAAACCAACGTTTCAAGGTCGGTTTGATATGGACTTCGACGCGGTTCGGCAGGAGACCTTGGATTGGCTGGCTCAACAAGATTTAATTGTGATGCCATTTATGGCGGGTGGACACGACCATGGGTACCAGGGATTGATGATTGGACCCCAGAATGCTGCCTTCTTTGCTGCGGGTTTAGCCGACCTCCAGGCGCTGATTGTCAAAGATGAGATTCCCGATGGCTTTACGCCTCGAGGTATCATCTATGTGGCACCACCATTTCGACATACGCACTTCGACGGCAAACAAGTTGTTGTACACAATCGCATGGAGAACTTACACGAAGTGCATTCGTACAATCTCTATCCCGGGCCCAGTGCTAAGAAAGGCGTCTATGGGATGCTCTTGAACATTGGGGAAGAAGAGGGTTGGGTGACTCTGCATGCCTCGACCGTTAGGGTGACGAGCCCCTATGACAATGTGCTGACCATTATGCACGAAGGTGCCAGCGGCGGCGGTAAGAGTGAGATGATCGAAGAGATTCACCGCGAACATGATGGTACGATTCTTGTGGGTGACAATACGGTTACGGGCGAATCGATTCGGATGGAGCTTAAGGAAACCAGCAGCCTAGCGCCGGTGACCGATGACATGGCACTGTGTCATCGCGATCTGAACAAAGGCGGCAAAAAACTTGTCGTGAAGGATGCTGAAGCCGGCTGGTTTTTGCGTATTGATCACATTACGCGCTACGGCACCGATCCACACTATGAGTACTTGACTGTGCATCCGAAGGAACCGTTGATCTTCATGAATATCGATGGCAAACCGAACTCGACGTGTTTGATCTGGGAACACATCGAGGACGAGCCCGGCAAACGCTGTCCGAACCCCAGGGTCATCATGCCGCGCAAGCATATTCCGGATGTGGTCAATGAGCCTGTATCCGTCGACATCCGCAGTTTTGGCGTGCGCGCTCCGGTTTGCACCAAGGATTTGCCGACCTATGGAATTATGGGCATGCTGCATATTTTGCCGCCAAGCTTAGCTTGGTTGTGGCGGTTGGTAGCACCGCGTGGGCACGGGAATCCCAGTATTGTAGACACCGAAGGGATGACCAGTGAAGGCGTTGGCTCGTATTGGCCCTTTGCCACCGGACGCATGGTGGATCAGGCCAATCTGCTTCTGGAACAGATTATCCAAACAACCGAAACACGGTACATTCTGATTCCCAATCAG
>SLOZ01000252.1 GCA_007132255.1 Limnochordia bacterium
AGATGATGTGGCCGCAGCGGAATGGTCACACTGGAATGTTTATGAGGGACCGACTCCAGATTATCCGGACATTGCCCACTACCATCGTATGGAACCCAACGAATCCGGCCGGGGTAGGGCTCGCATGGTCAATCTGCGGTTGGGCTTGGCTTTGGCGGTGGAGTTTGGGACAGATACCCTGCCGTATTTAATCCAATGGAAACACACACGAACGGGGATGTATGGGGCGGGGTTGGAGCCAGCGACAGGACTAGCTGGCGGCCGTGCTGAAGAACGCGCCTCTGGACGAATGCAGGAGCTGCGACCGGGGGAAACAGTGGATTTCGATGTGACCATCGCCGTCGAAACCGTGCAGCCGACGGCGGCGTCACGGTAAGCTGCCGCGAAGCAGAGTCGAGCAGCGGGTCTATCACAGGCCTGCTGTTTTTCTAGTGTGAGACACGGATCAGCGGCAAGGGTTTCCGGGCTCAGACAGGGAACCTATGGGATAGAGAACACACAGGAGGTCTGAGCGTGGATACAATGTGTAGTGTCAATCGGCTTTGGTACCAGCAAGCGGCGAAGGAATGGCTGCAAGCTCTACCATTGGGCAATGGATCCATGGGAGCCATGCTGTACGGAAAGGTCAAGAATGAACGCATCCAGTTAAATGCAGAAACATTGTGGAGCGGAGCGCCGCTGCAGGAGCCGGTGCAGGATGGGACGGCGGTTGTGGAAACGATGCGCCAATTGGTGCTGAATGAGGCGGATTATGCTGGCGCCGACGCCGCTGCGCAGAAGCTCCAGGGCCCGTTCACGCAGTCGTACTTACCTTTGGGCGAGCTGTGCTTGAGTTTCGCGCACTCGGGGGAGGAAACAGACTACTGCAGAGACTTGGACTTGGATACCGCTACAGCCAGGGTGGAGTACTGTGTGGACGGAGTCTCGTTCGTGCGGTCCGCGTGGATTAGTCAACCTCATGGAGTCATGGGCGTGCGGCTGACGGCTTCACGGCCGGGTCAGCTGACCTTCGACGCCCAGTTGGCCACCCCACTGCAGACGCATTCGGTGGAAACGGGAGATTCGTCAGTTCGTCTGGTGGGCAAGGCGCCCGTTCATGTGACGCCTAGTTATTGGCCGGACGAGGAGCCGGTTCGCTACGATGCCGGTGACGGTTGTGGCATGTGGTTCGCCGCGGTTGTGGACATTGACGCCGTGGGGGGCACCATGACAACGGATGATGACGGCCTACATGTGGCGGGAGCGGATGAAGCCGTAGTTTGGTTGGCCGTGGACACCAGTTTCACGGCTCATGACGCGCTGCCCACGTGGCAGAATAAAGATCCGTTGGCCGCCTGCCAGCGGCGGTTGGAACGGGCTATGGATTTGGGTTATGCGGCGGTGTATCAGGAGCATCTAGCAGAGTACAAGGAACTGTTCGGCTCTGTGGAGCTGCTGGTCGAAGAGAACCTAGATCCCGCCTGGCAGGACGATATTGCCACGGACCAGCGGCTGCAGACCGTCGTGGCAGGTGGGAAAGATCACCATTTGGAACGGCTGCTTTTCCAGTATGGCCGCTATCTGCTAGTTGCCAGTTCGCGCCCGGGTACGCTGCCTGCGAATCTGCAGGGCATTTGGAATGATGAAGTTCGTCCACCTTGGAGCAGTAATTGGACAACGAACATCAATTTGGAAATGAACTATTGGCCGGCGGAGGTGACCGGTCTCAGCGCCTGTCATACAGCGCTTTTGGATTTCGTCAACGTGCTGCAGCAGACGGGTTCGGAGGTGGCAGCTACGCTCTATGGGTGCCGTGGATTTGCGGTGCATCATAACAGTGATATTTGGGGTACGGCCCATCCCGTAGGCGGTGGTCGCGGCAAGGCGCTGTGGAGCATGTGGCCCATGGCTGGCGTCTGGCTCTGCCAGCATGTTTGGGAGCATTTTCTATTCGGACAAGACGTGTTGTGGCTGCGCCAGCATGGGTACCCGCTGTTGAAAGCAGCCGCCCTGTTTATCGAGGATTGGCTCGTAGAGGATAGTCAGGGGAGACTCATTACCTGCCCATCCACTTCTCCAGAAAATGCTTTCTTGGACCAACAGCAGCGAGCGGTGGCCGTTAGTGCCGCTGCAACCATGGATATGGCTTTGATCCGTGAGCATCTACAGCACTGCTGTGAGGCGGCTGAGCGATTGGCCGTGGACGCTGAACATCGGAATCACTGGCGTGAGCTGTTACAGCGGCTGCGCCCCTACCAAATCGGAGCGAAGGGGCAGTTGCTGGAGTGGTGGCAGGATGTACCAGAAGCGGAGCCCGGGCACCGGCATATGTCCCATCTCTACGGGTTATATCCGGGCAGTCACATCCACGAAGACACAGAACCGGAGTTGACGGCTGCGGCCGAAGCCAGTCTGCGGCGGCGCTTGGCAGCAGGCGGTGGTCACACTGGCTGGAGTCGAGCTTGGCTGATGGCATTCTGGGCGCGGCTGCGGCGACCGGACGACGCTGAGCTGAATCTCCGGGAGTTTTTGGTAAGCTCTACACTGACGAATTTGTTTGGGAATCACCCACCGTTTCAGATGGACGGAAACTTTGGCTATACCGCTGGAGTGGCTGAGATGCTGCTGCAGAGCCATAACGGATATTTAGAGCTGCTGCCGGCCCTGCCGCCAACGTGGAGCTGCGGGGAAGTGCGGGGTCTGCGAGGGCGAGGCGCCTTCACTGTCGATATCACCTGGCAGGATAACCATGTGACGCAGGCCGCGATTGGCAGTGCTTCTGGAGGCCGCTGCTCCCTACTGTGGGAAGGACCGATTCAGGTGCTCTGTGACGGACGGAATGTTCCTGTTCAGCGGCGGAACCGCTGTGCTGTCTGGCATGCGGAACCGGGTGCCGTCTATAGCGTGCATGTTCCAGCCAGTTGAGTCCCATAGGCTGGGGTATCGCCCGTGCTGCGTGCCGTCATGGTCCGTAAAGGGCCTGTCTGCAGGACGTTTGAACTGTGCTTAGCTTAACGAACCTACTCCGGAAAATACGTGCGTAAGGGGGAATGCCGGCTTGAGGTACACGTACAACGATACCATGCGGGCGTGCTATGTGGGGTTTATTACCCAAGCCATCATCAACAACTTAGCACCGATTCTGTTTATCATTTTTCAAACCGAATTCCAGATATCCTTTGAGATGATTGGCCGGTTGATTTTCCTTAACTTCGGAACCCAGATCTTAGCAGATATCTTCGCTGTCCGTTATGCTGATACCATCGGGCACCGCAAGATGGCCGTCATGGCTCACGGGTTTGCCGCCTTAGGCCTGGTAGGCTTGGGCCTGTTTCCCCAGATTTTTCCTTCGCCGTACGTGGGCTTGGGTGCGGCAGTGATGATCTATGCGGTTGGTGGTGGGATCATTGAAGTTTTGGTCAGCCCCATGGTAGAGGCCCTGCCAACGGAGGCAAAGGCTTCGGCCATGAGTCTGCTCCATTCCTTCTATTGCTGGGGCCAGATGGGTGTCGTAATCCTAACGACGTTGGTGCTCTGGGCTTTTGGAACAGACATCTGGGTTGTTCTGCCCATCGCTTGGGCAGTGGTTCCCATCTACAACCTTTTCAAGTTCCTCAAAGTACCGCTGATGCCCGCCCTTGCCATGGAGCATAAACTGCGGGTGCGAGAACTGCTTCGCTCCAATGCTTTTGTCCTCGCCATGGTGCTCATGATTGCTTCGGGAGCATCCGAACTCACCATGTCGCAGTGGTCCTCGCTGTTTGCCGAGCGGGGTTTACAGGTTCCTAAGGTTGTCGGAGACCTTTTGGGTCCGGCCCTGTTCGCCCTACTGATGGGAATTGGCCGCACGGTCTTTGGAATCTGGGGCCATAGGATGGATCTGAAAAAGATGCTGTTGGGCAGTGGCATTCTCTGCGTTGTCTGTTACGGGATTACCGTATTTGCCCAGAATCCCATGGTGGCTCTGATCGGCGCTGCGGTTTGCGGCTTATCCGTGGCCCTAATGTGGCCAGGAACCATGAGTTTATCGGCCGCCGCGTATCCCATGGGTGGGACAGCGATGTTTGGACTCTTGGCCATCGGCGGGGATATCGGTGCTGCTGCCGGGCCGTGGGCTGCTGGCTATGTGTCCGATGTGGTTCAGCGTTCACCGGAGCTCATCAGCTGGGCTATTGGCTGGGAGTTGGCTCCGGATCAGCTGGGCCTTAAGGCGGGCCTTTTGGTCGCCACTGTTTTCCCCGTGCTCTTGGTGGGTGCATTGCTGTTAATGAAACGCAATGGCCGCCGTGCGTCTGAATCCCGGGCAGCCGCCGTTTGATCGCATCGGGAATGGGAATCAAATAGGGATAGGACTGATAATGTATGGCTCAACAGCCAAATATCCTGCTGATTGCCACAGATCAACAACGCTTTGACACAACAGGACCAGCGGCTCCTGCATTTATGCGCACGCCGCATTTGGACGTTTTGGCTCGGGAAGGTGTGACGTTCGACAGAGCATACTCCGATTGTCCAATCTGCGTGGCCGCTCGAGTCGGGATTATGACCGGGCAGTTTGTGGGCACTCATGGCATGCGGGGTAATGGCTCGACATCCGATGTCCTGGACCGTGACCGCACACTGCCGGCGCGGCTGCGGCAGGTCGGATACCAGACGGCGGCCATTGGCAAGATGCATTTCACACCCGAGCGAGCTCGGCATGGCTTTGACGAGATGATTCTGCCCGCCGACTATTACCGCGAAATGGCCAACTCGGGCTCACCGCTGCAGCCGATGCATCACGGACTGGGACAAAATGAGTTGTACCCGGGCATGGCCACAGTTCCTGAGGCTCAGACCCTGACATCTTGGATTTCTGAACAGTGTGTGGAGTATATTAAGGAGCGTCGGGATCCATCGGCACCGTTTTTCCTTTGGTGTTCCTATTCCAAACCACACCCACCGCTGGATCCACCAGAACCCTATTATTCCATGTATCGCAATAGTCCGATTCCAGAGCCGTTCGTGGGTGACTGGGCCATCGGCGACCGTTGTCCTGAAGCCTTTGCTAGGTTCCGCCAGTCATGGTCGTTGGATAAGATCCCATCCGAGATCATTCGCGAAGCGCGGGCGGCCTACTACGGCCTCATAACACAAATTGATTACAACATGGGCCGCGTCTTTGCCGCTCTCCAAGATGAAGGTATGCTTGAAGATACCCTGATTCTGTTCACCAGTGACCATGGTGAACACCTCGGTGATCACAATACTGGGGGCAAGGTGTTCTTTACGGAATCCTCGGCGCATGTTCCCTTCATACTGCGCCTGCCGAAGTGTTGGGACCAGCGCATGCATGGCA
>SLOZ01000471.1 GCA_007132255.1 Limnochordia bacterium
ACGCACATAAATCTGGACTCGCTACGGGTACACCTTCATGGAAGTTTGTACAGTTGTCCCACCCAGAATCATTACCATGGTGATACTCAGGAAAACCAAGACGACCACTGTCCCTATAGGTGAACCACCACTCTGTCCAGCGGCTCAGCGGTTCATAGACCTGTCGAAGTCTGCCAGCGTTGATGAAATCACTTCTCTCCATCATCCATTTCAGGGCCCAACCGTGAATGGGTGGTTTGGCGAACCCCCAGTTGCAGCGGCTATCGTTGACGCTGTCAGGGAATGCTCCCATGTCATCCTGGTGATCGATCATGATCATGAACTGATCCCATGCAAAGTCCGGATTGGTATGAATCAAGCCCATGGCGTTAAAACAGTGATCCCAACTCCAAACATTGCACATCCAGTTCTTTGACATGTACATGGAAGGCCGCTTATGGTTGCCTTCCGCTTGAACAGTGCTTGACCAACAAACATATGCTGCAAGTTCTCGGGCCGAGCCATACTTTCCCGTACTCGTTGGCGTGGAATCTCGAAAAGCCGCAAAGGCATGCTTTACTCTGGCCGCCGCTGCATCAAAGTTATCTTCATAGCTGCGTGGTTTCCAGCCAGTCTGGAATTCATCCAGTGCGAACTCCCACTCCCCTGATTCGGCGTCGGCATCGATCTGCACTTCTGTACACCGCATTCGATCCCAGGGAGCCTTCACATGCAGTGTTCCCGTTAGCGGAGACAGCATGAGTTTCTGGCTATACAGGTTCAACTCCCAGCGATTCTCTGCTTGAGCTGCAACACTCCCATAGGGACCATACTCACTGGCAGTTAAACGCAAACCGACACCGGTCCCCCTCATACGGATTACCTTTGGTTCACTAATACATATGTCAATGCTCCCCTGATCGCCGACAAGATTAAGCATATGTGGGTTGGCTGTTTCCCGAAAAGGAACGGGATTTCCATTCACCACCATCTCCAAGCGAAACAAGGGTTTTTCATAATCTCTAGCATGTACAGTCCGCAAAAAAAGGCCGTTTTGGCTGGGATTGGCGTTCTCAAAACGCGAAACAGCGAAATAGGAGCCAAAGGCACTAAACGGCACTTTGCGTAAATCAAACATCTCCGCGGCTCCTTCCATAATTGTTGTGCAAAAAGGCTGGCTCAAGGCCAGCCTTTTTGTGGTCTATCCATCTATCTGTCAAAGAAGAATTGTTCTGGGTCTCTATTGGTCGTCCACTGTGCTTCCCAACCCCAGAACCCGTCGGTAGGAACGTTGCGCATAGCGTTATTGACAATGATCGGATACGGTGCTTCACCAATGGTTCCGATAGCCCACAAGTTCTCTGCTTGCGACCTAAGAATGTTGTACGTCAATTGGTCTCGAACATCCGGGTCAGACTCTACGATAACCTGATCGTACCATTCAATCAACTGGGCTACCTGGGTTGGTGGTTCTTCGCCTTCCCGACCCTGGGTCAAATAGTGGCGGGACCACTCCATGAAGTTAATATTGGCCGCATAGGTTCCGATTGGCAGAATGAAGTTGTTCTCCGCTGGGAACAGAAGATCGCTTTCGGCTGACCCATGCCAAACGGTAACATCAAGCAGATTGCCAGGACCACGCTGCCAGATCAGTTCGCCCGAAATGGATTCCATCGTCATATCAATTCCCACTTCTCGCCAGTAAGCGGTGACCAGCTCAACGTTGGGCAGTTTGTCGGTTTCAGCGTGTTGAAACTCGATCGTGAATCGGAGACGCTCTCCGTCGGGCCGCAGTCTCCAACCGTCGGAATCTCGCTGGTCCAGGCCCATTTCATCTAGCAGACGATTGGCCAAATCTGGGTCGAACTGGGTGTAGCTATCGGCAAACTCCTGCTGATAATGGACACTGGTTGGTAATACAGTGTACTGCATAGGCGTTCCCCGTCCGAAATAGATAACATCATTGAGCTCATCGCGATTGATGGCCACAGATAATGCTCGGCGGAAACGCACATCTTGGAAGATCTCCCGCATGGCAGGTTCGCGATGGGTCAGAGCGAAGAAGTAGATCACTTCGTTCCCGTGTCCGCTTTTCCAGAGGACCGTACGGTAATCTCCTTCTTCTTCAAACCTGCTGTACATGGGGAAGTTTTGAATCTCCGTGCCGAAGGCCGCAAAGTCCAGTTGCCCAGCCATGATCATGGCCTGGTATACCTCGGAATCCGCAACCAGCGTGGTTTCGATTCTATCGATATAGGGCAGTTGGTTTCCAGCAGTATCGACCTTCCAAAAGTATGGGTTGCGCTCATAGATGCGTCGATCCGAGGTGAGCCGAACCAATTGGTAGGGAGCGAGGGTAGGTAGTTCGGTTCGCAGCGGGATACCGATAACCTTAGCTGCTTTATCGTTGAACAACTGGTACCAATGGTCAAAGCCAGCATCTTGGGCCATTTGGGTCAGTTCTTCGCGAGGAACGTAATGGGGATGGAACTGCTCCATATAGTGCTTAGGATGTAAGGCTCCCCATCGTCTGTGGATGAACTGGCCCGGGAAATAGGGCTTTGGCGCTGCAAACTGAAATTCCACAGTATAGTCGTCGACCTGCGCGACATTCATGATTTCGCCGCCGGCACGCCAGGCGAGACCGATGTTTGGTGTCAGTTCTTCGTTTCCTTGGATGTCTTCCCACCAGAACATCAAATCATCAGAAGTCAAGGGATGACCATCAGACCAGCGGACTCCTTCGCGCATATACAGGGTCCACACAGTGTAGTCCTCATTGGGTTCAAACCCTTTGGCCAAATGAGGAACATAGCCTTCGGCTCGGGGACCGGCTTGGATAAAATCGGTCCAGGCAGACATCATCATGGTGTCGTCACCGATGCCGTTGATGCTTCCGATAACGGCAGTCCGAGCAGTTCCACCATATACACCGATGCGCTCAACGGGCTCCACGACATAGGGTTCTAGTGGTACGCGTTCGTCCACCGGGGGGAGCTCCCCTCGCTCCACCAGCTCCTTGAGCATGGGTGCTTCGTCGAATCCTTGAGCTAAAGCGCCGCAAGAGAACAACAACAGCCAACCAACCACGAGTACCAGCAATTTCCGTCTCACCGTATTCCCTCCTAAAAATAATATCTTTCCTTAACACAATTTTATCATTGCGGGGTGGCTTTGTCTTGTACTATACTAGACACAGAATAACACTATTCTGGGATCGGGAGTTGATGCCCGTGCTTCAATATGAGACGCACCACCGAAACTCTGTACATGCGAAGGGCTACTTTCCCTTGAAAGTGGTCCTCAATGACAGCCACCACGGATCGCAACACATTGTAGAGTTTTTTGCTCCTAATTGGCACAAAGAACTGGAACTTGTCTATGTGAGCCAAGGAACCGTCTTGTTTGAAGTTGATGGCCGCTCCTTCGAGCTTAATTGCGGTGACGCTTTGCTGCTCAACAGCGAGGAGTTTCATGTAGGTCATGCCCAACATGGCGCCCGCTGCCAAGTCTACGCCATAGTATTCGATCCTTTGATACTGCAATTTAGCCTCGATGACACTGCACAACAACAGATTGTCTCGCCGCTGCTGACTGGACAATGGAAATTGCCTACGGTGATACGACCTCGACAGGATTGGGAGAAGAAAATCCTTGAATACCTGCAAGAAATCTGCCGAATTGCAGAATCGTCCCGGCTGGGGGCAGAACTAAAGATCAAAGCCTTTTTGTACTTGATCTTAGCAGAGGCCAAAACCGGACATACTCCTGCGGCATCTGCGGACCGCTACTTCGGAGACAATTCTCCGTCAAAGGTCGAGCACAAACGTTGGCAGCCGGTTTTAGATCATGTCGAAGCCAACTATGCCCAACAGGTTTACGTAGCGGACCTCGCTCACTTAGCGGGTTTAAGTGTCGATCGCTTTTATCGGAAGTTTAAGGCCGCTACGGGCAAAACACCGATTGGGTTCGTCAACCACGTTCGCATCCATAATGCCATGGCGTGGCTGAGAGAAAGGGATCTGAGTGTGACAGATATTGCATTTGAGGTGGGGTTTCGCAATGTCAGTTACTTCATCCGTGCCTTCAAAAAAGAGCTGAAATGCACTCCGAATCAATATCGCCTACTCACCAGGGATTTGTCCCATACTCGAGCGACCGAGCTCGTTACGAGCCAGCTGTTTTACAAGTAGACGGACTCGCGAGGCCGGTGAAGGAAGTGTGATCACAGCCTCTGCGTAGGTGTGGTCAACTTGATCCCCAGAGGGGTTGCTGGATGACCTTTGGATGCTTTAGAGCATAGGTGCCAACGGCCTTTGTTTTTCCGTTCCGGATGCGCAAAACACAATTTGCCGACTGTTATTACGTCTCAAGTTCCTCGAGGAAACCGCTGCCTTCAGGTAGTGTTGGGCAAGGTGCCGTCCAATGTCCTGCTGCCAATGGAGTTGTTGTTCTGCGAGTTTTGCACAAAAATCGTCCATATTCAAAATGGCTTTTCTGTAACAAGAAAAACTGCGGTGAGTTACCTGTCGTCCCTTGAAAGAGAAGGCTTTCTTACTTCTGAGAAGATTGGCAAGGAGCGGATTTATCAAAACAAGAGGCTGCATGATTTGGTTAAGTACGGTTAGTAACTCATTCACTTTCAGCGGATATTATTTTTTCGACGCAGAGAAATGTCGGCACCGGATCAAAGTCCTCGATCTGTAAGGAACATCTCTACTACCAGTCAAATCGCTGGTGAACGCATGGTTCCAGGCGGCAGAAGTTACTGGATGGCTCACCGAAGAGTACCTCAAAAAGGAATTTTTGATTTGACGTGGAATGTAGCTGTAACGAAAGACGCACTATTGCATAGTTAGGTGTCCGTCTTTGGTTGCGGTGCGTTTGGTTCTTGTTTCTTGTTGGCGCTCAACTCATAATGTTTCCTAGACATAAGGAGGTTGTGTTGATTGGCAAAGCGAAATGAAGTATACAAGTGTGACCTGTGCAGTAACGTTATTAGCGTTCTGCATGGTGGCGAAGGTGAATTGGTGTGCTGCGGTGAACCGATGAAACTGCTTACCGAAAACACTGTGGACGCTGCCAAGGAAAAGCACGTTCCGGTCATTGAACGCACCGACAATGGCATTAAGGTGTCTGTAGGCAGCACGCTCCATCCTATGGAAGACAAACATTATATTGAATGGATTGAGATTATTGCTGACGGTGAAGTCCACAGAAAGTTTCTGAATCCCGGCGATACTCCTGTCGTGGAATTCTGTCAATGCAAATCGGATGCCAAAAATGTGACAGCTCGTGAGTACTGCAATTTGCATGGGCTTTGGAAGG
>SLOZ01000475.1 GCA_007132255.1 Limnochordia bacterium
AAGAAGTTCATCGTGTCCGCCAGATACGGATTTTTGATATAGCGGCGAACACCGTCGTCCATGGTACTGCCGCGATCAGCGTCGCGGTTGATTTTCAAGGGATTGTACGAGCGCAGCACATCCTGCAGCGTATCGGATGCCTTATGAAAGTACACGTGGTTGGCGAAGGTATACAGCTGCTCTGTATAGGCATAAAAGGCATCCAGTTGACTGTCCTCCGAAACCGTCAACCCAGCCTTGGCATTACCAGCCAAGGACCGGTCAGCATTGAGATCCAGCCGCGCCCCATCGGGGAAAAAGCAGCGCCAATGAGGATCCACTTTCGTCATTCGTATGTAATCCTGCATGTCCTTACCCGCACGGGCAAAAACCGCAGCGAACACCGCCGGCATGGTTACAATGCTCGGTCCCAGATCAAAGGTATAGCCAGCTTCCTCCAGCAGGTTCAATTTACCGCCGATCTTGTCATTCTTCTCAACGATCGTTACCTGCACGCCCTCTGCCGCCAAGGCGCAGGCGGCGGCCAGTCCTCCTAAACCCGCCCCCACCACCAATGCTCGCGCAACTCCTGCCACGGTATGGCCCCCCTCGTCAATCTGTACCCATGTCACTGCGGATTGTCTGTCAATGTCATGGTCTGCATTGTGCTAGAAAATAAACGGTATGAAGCGAAACCGCTTTGCTTTCCACTCTTGGTAGCGGCTGCCTATGACCTCTTCCATCATAGCCTCTTCCAGCTGCATGCGTTGGTTCAACATTTTGCCTACCCAGAGCACCGCAGCGGCAAAACCCAAGGCGCTGCCCATGAACAGAGGAACAGCGGCGGCCAGCAGGAACAGCCCTAAATACAAGGGATGGCGCAGAAAACGGTAAAAACCACTGCTGATCAGTTCTTGATCCGCGCCCACTTCCACATTGCGTGAGAAGTGCTTGCCCAGCGAGATCAACGAACCGTAGCGGAACAGCAATCCGATTCCATAGACGGCCACACTGAACGTGCGCAGTTGGGAACGCCACAGTTCCGGCCAAAGTCCAAAACCCGACCAGACTGTCATGATCGACAAGGCGATGGAACCTAGAATGGCTGCCATGATGCGGCGAAAGGACTGATGCTCGCTGCGAGACTTGCTGTTATCATGGCCTTTGGGGGATGGAAAGATCAAAAACTCCAGCCACCAAGCCAGAGTAATCAGGACAAAAAGAACCGTTTGGGTATCATTGGTTAGCAGCGCCCGCACAAGACGACCTCCGTTTCAGCAGCCCAACCAACGTTTCGATGAAGATAGTTCGCTGGTGTCTGGCAGATTTGTTCTTAGAATACCAGAAATAACTGGCAATAACAATCATTACTATGTTAGAAAAGGCCGTGTTGAAAGCAGCAGTCGATGCAGAAATCCGGAGCAGCGCCGTCGGACGCTGCTCCGGATCGCAGGAACATTATTTGGTCTCCAGCAGTTCAATCTCATAGTTATCGGGGTCTGTCAAAAACGCCATCTTGTGGCCATCAGCAAATACTTCGCGCCAGTTACCCGGCCAGATCTCCAAGCCTTTGGCTTCCAGCTCTCCACAGAACGCCGTTAAATCGGGCACGCCAATGGCGAAGTGCAGTAGGTCTTCTTGGACCTGCAGATCAAAGTCCGGCGACCACGTAAATTCCAGCGTATGCTCATTGCCTGGCAGTTCCAAGTGAACAATGCGGTTGCCAGCTGGTGACTTGTCATTGCGCGACTTTACCTTAAAACCCAGATGGTCACAGTAGTACGCAATGGATTGTTCGAGATCACTAACTCGGACGCGTGTATGCAGTAATTTAGCCATAGGATCACTCCAATCGATAGATTTCATGCAGTATTCAACTTCAGCATCCAGCCGGTGAATTCCTGCGAAAACCTGACGTTTTTTCCATGATGCCGTGGGCATCCAAGGTCGAACCGAGCACGCCCCATGGCGGGAGAACAGCGGGAATCCTGCAAACAACCGACTCATTCGGCCTTTGGGAAGATTTCAACACTATTTCCAAAACACACGCATTTTGACCCCTCCGAGCAAGGAATGCTCCACTTCGAGCACGAATATAATCACTACACAATCACAGCACGTCTCGCAGCTACCAGCGGAGCCTTGGGTTGTGAATTTCTCCGGAGGATGTGTGCCGTTTTGAAGATCAGCCAAGATCATGTTATTTATGCCTTTTCCGCCGCAATGGCCGCCGTAGCCACCGTGGAATCCGGTTCTACAGTGGTGTTTGAGACCGTGGATGCCTTAGGTGGGCAAGTGACCCATGAGGGTACGACTCTGGACAGCTTAGATTTTTCCAGGGTCAATCCCGCCACAGGACCTGTAGCCATTGCCGGCGCTCAACCCGGTGACGCCCTGCTGGTAGAGATTCTTGATATTGTTACGGCAGATCACGGGGTTATGCTGGCCGTACCCAATCTCGGTATCTTGGGCGACCGCGTCAGTACGCCCTCGACCAAAGTGGTTGCCATCGGCGGCCAAACCGTGACGTTTAACCAGTGGTCGCTGCCAAAGCAGCCAATGATTGGCGTGATCGGCACTGCACCCCAGACAGGATCTGTTCCCTGCGGTACACCTTCGGATCACGGGGGCAACATGGACACAAAAGATATTCGAGCCGGCGCTTCCATTTATCTACCGGTCTTTCAACCAGGCGGTCTCCTAGCCATGGGGGATGTTCATGCTGCCATGGCTGACGGCGAGGTGTGCGGCGCCGGTGTAGAATGCAGCGCTGATATCACGGTTCGAGTCCACCGCGTTCCGGGTTTTGCCATTCAACGTCCACTCATTGTGACTCAAGAGGCCATGATGGCGGTGGCCAGTGCCGAGACCATCGAAGCGGCAGCGAAGATGGCGTTAGAGCAAATTGTCCAGTTCTTGGTGGATAAAGAACACCTGAGCTTTAACGATGCCTACATGCTCTGCAGTCTGGTGGTGGATATGCGCATCAGCCAGTTAGTAGATCCGCTGTTGACTGTCCGCGCCGTCTTACCGCAGACCTACCTAACGGCGCCGCTCCATTTGTAGCCGAGCTGTTTTGGCAGGCGTTGGCACAACCAATAGCCGTTGAAAAAGGCTGTTGACAAGCTTTTCACCGGCCGCAAAGGAAAGGGTCCGTCTGGGAAACACTCCTGGTAGTGGTCCTGGCGTACGCGAACGGCTTTTTTGTCAATGAAGGAGTGGATATTTCATCATGAAACGCCTAGGCAGTCTGGGACTGCTTTTGTTGGCGGCCGTGTGTCTTGGCCCGATCCTCGGCCAGGCTCTGGCCCAACCGCTGTTGGATCCAAACACGCAGCCGCGCTTTGAGTGGCTGGGACGAGCCGATGGTCTCTCGAACTTATCTGTTTCCGCCATCGTGCAGGACCGCTATGGTTTCTTGTGGTTTGCCACCCAGAATGGCCTGAATCTCTATGATGGTCAACGAATCACCGTACTGCGCAGTGATCCATTTAGTGATGATTCGTTAATCCACAATCTCATCCAAACCATGTACTATGATGAAGAACTGCACCACCTGTGGTTGGGTACCTACCAAGGCCTTTCGCTGTATCGCATCGCAACCGGTGAGTTCGTCAATTACCCGCCGGGACCTGACGGACTCAGTAATCCTGTGGTGACCGCGGTGACGAAGGATCCCCGCACCGACGGTATCTGGGCTGGCACGCTGAATGGTCTCAATTATTTGGGCAGTGCCCATGGCCAGTGGACCCAGTTTTCGCCACCCGGTGATGTGGTCCGCGCTCTGGCCTTCGATGACCAGGACCGACTTTGGGTGGGAACCTATGAAGGTCTTTACCACTTTGATTACATGAATCAAACATGGATTCCGCTGGCAGCCGAGCTGCCCAGTCCGGCCGTGATGGCCATAGTCCCTTATGAGCCAGGACGCTTGCTCTTGGGACTCTGGGACGGCGGCATGGTGGATCTGCACATAGAATCCGGTGAGAGCATCACCCACAGTTTCAGCGACAATCGTGTTTACACGGTGTTGGCGGCCGATGATGGTAGTTATTGGGCCGGTACCTGGGGCGATGGCCTGCACGCCATTATGCCCGATGGCGATGTCCATCACTTTCACCCCGATGATGAAGGTCTGTCGCTGCGCCATCCCATCGTCTATTCCCTACTGCAGGATCACTCTGGAATTCTCTGGGTGGGAACCAATGGCGGTGGGCTGCACAAACTGAATCCGCGCAAACGCAATTATCTGCGCTTCAGCCATGTACCCGGTGATCCGTCTTCCCTGGCGCTGGGCAAGGTTAACGCTATGCATCGCGATGCCCAGGGGAACTTGTGGATCGCCGTCTACAACATGGGTCTCAACCGTTACGATGAGACCGAAGACACCATGGTCCCGTATCGCACGGAACTCGAGCAGGGCCTGACCGTAGATAATGTTTCTGCGATTCTCGAAACGCGAGCGGGGCTGCTGTTGTTCGGCACAAATGCCGGTCTGTTTCGTTACCTGCCTGAACAGGACCGGTTCGAGCCCCACGCTCCGTATTTGCACGATGATATAATCTATGCTCTGGCCGAAGACCCCGAACAGACACTTTGGATCGGCACCTATACCAATGGTTTGATCCGTTACGAACCCGCCACCGGCCGCACGACGCAGTTTCGCTATGAGCCTGACGACACCTCGAGTCTAGCCGATGACTTCGTTTATGATATCCTTATCGACTCGCAGGAGCGGGTATGGGTAGCTACAAACAATGGCCTCAGTCTCTTCCTTTCCGATGAGGAAGGCTTTCGCCGCTTTCAGCGTTCTGCGGGTGATTCTACGCAGTTAGGAACAAACTCCATCCGCGTGCTGTTTGAAGACACACTGGGGCAAATTTGGATCGGTACCGCCGGCGCTGGTCTGTACGTGTTCGAAGAAGACCAGGGCACCTTCCGCCATTTTCTCGAAGATCAGGGAATGCCCAGCCATGTCGTGGTCAGCCTCGAGCAGGATTCGTTTGGCCGCTTGTGGGTTGGTACCCATGCCGGCTTGGTCGTGCTTGATCCCGCAGAACACACAGTCCTGACCGTCTTGACCGAAGAGGACGGTCTGGGTGGTTGGGAGTTTAATGGCGGCAGTTTCCACGATGCCGATGGCACCCTGTTTTTTGGCGGTGTGCACGGCATCACGGCCATCAAGGACTTTCTCGGCGGTGATCGGCTGACGCCTCCTAGAGTCTATGTCACTGGCGTCGAGCGCATCGGCGACGACAGTCCGGAGTACCGCCACTTCTACAATGGACAGCGGATTGTGTTGGGACCCGGCAGCAATTTTGTTGGC
>SLOZ01000223.1 GCA_007132255.1 Limnochordia bacterium
AACTGCCCACCAGATTGGTCTCCATGACAAGGCTTTCTTTTCCTTTTATCGGACTAGGAATAGCGGCCAAATGGATAATGGAATCACAGCCCTCAAGATTCGTCTTCAACCACTCAAAATCCAGAATGCTTCCCGTTCTCTGATCCTCAACGGGGCTGTCCTCCCAGTCATGCAGGGTCAAAGCTCGCACATTGTACCCCGTATTCATCAGCTCCTGTACCATGAAACTCCCGAGCCATCCTGCTGCTCCAGTCACCGCGATCCGTTGTGCCATATCATTCCACTCCTTCCCGCATCATGGCCGGACGGAGGTTCCGTCCGGTGTTCTGGCCAAGGTCCACTGCGGAAGTTGATTGCTGCAGGGATACTTCGCCGCTAGCTCTTCATCGATGTCGATGCCTAGACCCGGCTGGTCATTGGCATACACATATCCATCTTCCACCGTGGGACAACCTGGGAATACTTCCTGCAGCTGCTCGTTCAGACCGCACCATTCTTGAATGCCGAAGTTCGGAATGGCCAAATCCAAATGGACATTGGCCGCATGCCCCACCGGTGAAACGTCACCCGGCCCATGCCAGGCTGTTTTCACTCCGAAGGCTTCCCCTAAGGCCGCCAACTTTTTCGCCGGTGTTATGCCGCCAATTTGGCTGATATGCACTCGGATAAAGTCCAATTCTCGCCTAGAAATGGGTCCCACCCACTCCTGCGGGTTGTTGAAGAGCTCACCGATGGCAATGGGTGTGGAGCACTGCTGGCGGATGCGCTCCAGCCAGGCAATGTCCTCTGGTGCCAGCGGGTCCTCTAGGAAAAACAGACGGTACGGTTCCAATTCTTTGGCCATGCGCAGCGCGACAATGGGTGGCACACGTTCATGCACGTCATGCAATAGCTCCGGTTCATAGCCAAGCCGCCCCCGCAGGTGGTCAAACATATCCACTACGTCCCGGGCATACACAGCGGGGTCAAAGTAGGCACCCTCAGCCGAGTTTTTGGTTTTGTGACGAATACCCTTGGCGCCACCGTAGCCGCCCAGTTGGCAGCGGACGTGGGTGTAACCCATATCCAGATAGCGGCGCACGTTGGCCTCCAACTCGTCCAGGTCGCTGCCATCAGCATGGCCATACACTGCCGCGCCTTCTCGGCACTTACCACCCAACAGCTGGTAAACGGGCATTCCGGCCAGTTTCCCTTGGATATCCCACAATGCCATGTCCACGCCAGAGACGGCATTGTTCAACACCGGCCCGTTGCGCCAATATGAACTCACCATACTCGACTGCCAAATGTCCTCGATGCGCCGGGGGTCTTTACCCAGCAGAAATGGCTTCAGATAATCATCAACAGCTGCCGCAACCGTCAGGTATCGCTGCGTAAAGGTGGCACAGCCCAAGCCGTACAGGCCGGGCTCCGAGGTTTCGACCTTCACGACAACCAAGTTAATGCCCGCTGGTGCCGTCAAAATGGCCCGAACGTCTGTGATCTTCAGTGCCTTCATGCCAGGGCTCCTTCTAACACCAGTAATTTGTGACCATCTAAGACCGTGACCCGTGTGCGCACATAGCCATCACTGTACTCAAACTCCAGCTCTGCCTCATCGGGGGCTAGATAGACCCGCCGGGGACGTTGAGTCGTCTTGATGGCGATGGTGGTATCAACGAGGGGAAATGGATCTTCGACGATATCTAACCCCTCGGCACGGCGTTCTGGGCAAAAGCTGATCAGATGAACCACAACATCGCTGCCTTTGTGAATGACAGTGGTCTCCAAACTGCTTGGTCCATCGTCCTTAACCAGCGGCTGTGGGAGCAGCTGCGCAATAATATTCCCCAGCAGGGTGCAGTAATTTGGAGCCGCATGTTTACCAAATGCTTCGAACAACGGCACCGACATAGTAATGATATTTCCTTTACGGACGACGGCCGCAACATCTGTTACTGCATCCTCAGCGGTGTAATCATGGCCGGAAAATCGATCATAACTGCGCGGAAAGTACGAGCGGCCCATGTAGACCAGCACTTCACCATCGGGTTCTGGCGCCATACCGAAACTGGGTTCGTACATAACATAACCGTAGTTTTCCAAGCCCTCGGCCACAGCCGGCTCAGCATGCAGGAAGCTAACTTCGGGCACGTCCTCAGCCACTGCAAAGCCCATAGCTTCAAAGACCGGCAAGCCATTTGCATCTAAGGCACCGGGGCCGCTGAACAGCAGAGCACCGCCATTGGCCGCATACGTCTCCAATGCCGAGCGCAGGTTCGTGTCCACACACGTTGTCTCCGGGATTATGACCAGTTCATAGCGGGATAAGTCGGCATCGGGCGGCAGAACATCGAACTGCTGCCGCTGCTGCTGCAGAGCCCGTACCACACCCAAACCTGCTGGCCCAGGGTTATCCCCTAAATCCGGATCAACAACTACCCCGATCTGGCTCTGCAGGGTACCACCTTCCACATACGGTTCGCAAGCCGCAATATGCTCGTAAACACCGCCGATCAGATCATACACCGGTTGGCTGGGTACACCTCGCGGATGCAGGAGATCGCCGACACTGCTGGCCATGCCTTGGCTGAGAATCTGGCAGCACTCGTATTTCAGAGCCATGAACGGCTTCAAGGACGCATTGTCGCCCCAGCTGCGGAAGAAACGCCCGGTCATACCCAGCGTCGGCAGCCCCAAAGGGCGCACAAATCTGGCTGTGTAAGGAAAATAGGCATATCCCCAGCCGCCTGTGGGCAGCGACTCGATTTCCACATGGTGGAGAAATTTCTGTTCTTCCCAGAGATTGGTTTTCGGGCGGCTGTTGAACCAAATGCGCACAGGCTCACTGTGTGCCTGCTGCACCATGCGGCTGTAGCGTTCCATGTAGGAATGGGCTAACTGCCGGGCATATCGTCGTCGGTCTTCTTCCCGCATGGGATCGAGTCCCGCCTTTTTCATGGCCTTAATGGCCCACGGCGAGGCGCTGGGCTGATCCCAACACATATCGAGGAAAAGGCCGTCCGTCGGTGCAAACTTCTGCAGCACCTCAGCAAGGATGTCCGCGAAATAATCAGCATAAGGGCTGGACATGTCCATGATCTGCCACGCCGGTCGAAAGGCTGAGCCGCCATTCTTGACATGCTGTAATTCCGGTGTTAGGGCAATCCATTCTGGGTGTTCGTTGGCCGCAAACTCATTGACCTGCACGCTGAGATAGATCGGCGTCTTAATGCCAACGCGATGCAGCGCTTCGATCTGCTCCGCCAAAAGATTCAGATCCTTAGGCAGGGAAGGATGACGCGCTTCGTGATCAGTGTTGTAATAGAGATGTCCATGATGACACATGCCGAACAGCGTTACGCAGTCAACGTGTGCGTCCTTAAACATCCGGGCAAAAGCTTCGGGCTCGAAATCTCGACCCACATCGGGTATGCCAGGTCCAGTGTGGAAATCCAAGTGGATCCATCGTTTTGGAAACTCGTTTGTTGATCTTGCAGCTGACGCATGGCTCATCGTGCACAGTACCTCCTCCGTATTCACTGCGATGACACGGTTTGTACCGCAGTGTTCAACCTAATCGAAGCCACAATCTGGATACATGCCTCACCCAAACAGATCGCTGAAACAACCACCTAAGCAAAGACTTCTATTTTATTCAAATTTCTTTAGCAGTCCTGTTAATCCTGCATGACAAACGCAAAATCCTCAATGGCCCGCTCAACTGGCTTTCCAGGGCACAGAGAAGGCTGTCGTCCCCGAAAACGAACCCTCAGCGAAGACAACCAGGGCTGCCTGCTGCACAGACGTAGTTTAGAAGCTCCTCCTGACGGATTAACTCATAAAATCGCCTGCTAAAAGGCCTTTCTAACTCCGTCCCAGCCCACGCAGTATCCCTATGCGACCCGTCTGTTGGACCTGCACTGGCTTACAGTGCGTGCGAGGCAGTATCCCACGGCGCGCCAAGGCGCTGCGGCTGCTGGTGAGCTGCCGCTAGAATCAACCATTCAATAGGCTCCGCACCTGCGCCTGATACTGTTCCTCGAGCTGCAGACACTCCTGGCTCACTGCCAACAGCTGCTCGCTGCTCTTGCTTTGGATATCCGCATACATCCGAGCCCGATAGGTTTCTTCCCATTCATCACGCAGCGTCAGCACGGCTTCTTGTACTGACTCCGGCGCCGAGCTTACAGCTCGGATCAATTGGCGATGGGTCTGAGCGTAGTCCTGCGCGAATTTAGGATCCGTAAAGGCGAACTCCGCTGCCTTACTGAGAACGAGGGGCTTGAACAAGGCTCGACACGGTTGGGGCGTTCCGCTGAACCAAACCAATGTAACGTTGGGCAGCCAGTGCACCACCATGGAGGCAGTACTCTCGGTTACCGATGAACCGCCCGGATGGATGCACAGCGCATCGCGAGCCCTGGATTTGCTGGCTTTCGGCGTGCCATGGGAGCGCAGCAGATTCTGCATCATCGTCAGATCAGGATCCTTCTGCTGCACATACTGTGACGAGAAGGCCAAGCGAGGCTCGCCGTTTTTCGGTTCGCTGGCTGCTCGGTCTTCATAGACTGCTTTGAAATCCCCTACACCGGCACTGCCAGTGTCAAGTTGATCCGCATCGGTGCGCAGCGAATACGTGTTGGAAATGGCGGCATGATCAAGGATACGCTTGACGGCCCAATGCCGTCCAGCGGTCTCCAAAACAAACGCCTCATCGGCATCTTTAATGAGAAAAGCATTATGATAGTAAAGTGAGGACGTATAGCCGCCGTCGCCACCTTGGCCGTACGACTCCAGCAAATGGATAATGAATCGGTACGCGTCTTTGGCAGAGGCAGTATTGTGCAGCGTCAAACGCAGGATGTCCATTCCCAATAGCCCTTCATCGGGGGTGGGTTCTGTGGAAAACACGGCCTCATTGCCAATAGCCACGCCATGTTCGTTCACGCCCATCTCCGCTCCCCACATCCAAATGGGTCGTGAGATCACGGCTTGGTACGGATGGGCATGTTCGGCAAAGGCCTGCCGCAGAACGGGTAGGTTCGTGTTTACATAGCGCTGGCGGCGCTCGAAGTATGGGAACGCTTTGAACTCCCGTGTTGGGTCCATGGAAACTTCGATAATCTGCAGTTCCTCCATATCTCGATCAGAGTTCTTGGCAAAATACGACTGCTCTACGCCCGAGCGGCGGTCAAACACTACAGCGGTATCGCACATAGCACTCACCTTTCCTAATTGACATACAGGTCACTTGAAAAAGTAACTTCCGGTTTGAAAGAGTAAGTTCCACGGATGAAGAATTTCTTGTGAACGCCCTAT
>SLOZ01000437.1 GCA_007132255.1 Limnochordia bacterium
ATCTTCCTGTTTCGCCAGTTCTTCCGAACCATCCCGGATGAGTTAGAAGACGCTTCCAAGATGGATGGTTGTGGGAAGATCCGGTTCTTGATCAGCGTTGCCTTCCCCATGTCAAAGCCAGCCTTTGCGGCGGTGGCTGTTTTCGTCTGGCAGAGCCAATGGAATCAGTTTTTGTGGCCTCTGATTGTCACCACGAGTCGTTCCATGTGGGTCATTCAGGTTGCCATTTCCGCCTTTCAAGATGCTTGGGGAACGAATCACGCCGAGATGATGGCCGCTGCTACGTTCGCCGCATTACCGCCGCTGATACTGTTTGCTTTCCTCCAAAAATATTTCATCCAGGGGATTGCTCGTACTGGTCTCAAATAGCTTGTAGTTTCATGCCATGAAAGGAGGCGCTGCCAAGAGCTTTTTGCTTGACACGGTTACCAGTTGGGATTTGTTGTCTCGGGAAAATACCAAAGGAGGACTATCTGAATGCGTAAATGTACCTTGATCACCCTGCTTGCGCTTGCGTTGGTGATAGCCAGCAGCCTCGGAGTGGCTGCGCAAGTTCAGATCCAAGTTTGGCATTCCATGTCCATGGGTTATGGTATGGAGTTTATTGAAGTCATGGGCGAAAACTTCAACGCTGAAAACCCTGACATTCAAGTGGAGATCGTTTATTCCGGAGGCTACCAGCCAACGATGCAGAGTGCTCAAGCCGCTCTGGCCGCTGGAGATCCTCCCAATGTCGCTATGTTCGAACAAACTCGCGGCGCCGCCTTTGTTGATGCAGGAGCCGTTTTGCCGTTGGAGCCTTATTTCGAAAAGACCGATTGGCTTGCTTTCGACGACTTCTTCCCCGGACTGCAGACGGCCGCAAAATATGACAACATCGTTTACAGCATCCCTTACAACACCAGCACACCGCTGCTGTACTACAACAAAGACATCTTTGCTGAAGTAGGTTTAGAAGGCCCGCCCGAAACTTGGGATGATCTTCTGGAGTATTCAATACTTCTGACCGAAGAACTCGGAGTGAAAGGTATCGATTTCTATACGTGGGGCTGGCTTTTCGAAACGTTTATTGGGCAAAATGGAGCTCGCATTCTCAATGAAGATAAGACGGAGTTCATCTTCAACTCCCCCGAAGCCGTGGAAGCCATGCAGTTTTGCCAAGACATGGTCCACGAACATGGCGTTGCCACATGGGGTTCCGGTGCTGAAGGCTACGACCTGTTCTTCGGCGGTCAAATCGCCATGACCATCCGGTCTACCGCGGCCCTCCAGAGCAACATCGGCAATGCTAACTTCGATCTCGGCGTAGCCAAACTGCCGTATAACACAGAACCGTATGCTGCCATCGGCGGTGCTAACTTCTTCATGTTTGACACCGGTACCGATGAGCAGAAAGAAGCGTCTTGGAAGTTTCTAACCTATTTGATGGAGCCGGAGAACTTTGGCCAATTCGCCATGAGTACTGGCTATCAAGTGGCCTACAGGACAGCGTACGAACACGAGGCACTCCAAGCGTTCTTTGCTGAGGAACCACGTGCAACAGTCACCTACCAGCAGTTGGACTATGCACATCCCCGTCCACAGGTTCCGTTCTGGGGCGAAGTCCACAGTGAGCTTGGATGGTTGTTTGATCAAATGTTTGGTGAACAGGCCGATATCCAGGAATCGCTGGATGCAGTTGTTGCCACAGGCAACCGCTTACTACGAGTCTATGGGATGACTGACTGAGTCCTATGATTGCCAGGTTGGCGGGCCTTGGGCCCGTCAACCCTTTCTAAAAGAGTTCAAGATCCATGGCCTAGAGTAGAGACTACAAGTTTGAGAATCCATCGGTTTGGCGTGGAGAGGAGCTGGGTACCGCATGCAAACTAAAAGGCGACACCCCGTGTTTGAACTCATTCGGCGGATACGCTCATCGGACTTCTTGGTCGCTTACGTATTCCTTCTGCCAGCCTTCGCTATTCTATTCATGTTCACGCTCTACCCGGGTATCCAACTGGTCCGCCTTAGTTTTCGCAACACCCTTCTCATTCGTCCCACCGATATGTTCATAGGATTGGAAAATTTCCAAAGGATGTTCGAAGATCCTCGCTTTTGGAATTCGCTGGGCAATACCTTTATTTTTGTGCTGCTTTCTGTTCCGCTGCAGATGTCCATAGCGCTGTTGATTGCGCTGGGGTTGAAGGTTAAGGTCAAAGGCCTGGCCTTCCTGCGAGCGGGTTACTTCTCTCCGGTTGTGGTGAGCATGGTAGCTGTGTCCATGGTCTGGCAATTCCTGTATAATCCCAATCTGGGACTGTTTAATCATTTCATCAGCTTCTTTGGTATGGAGCCAGTCAACTGGCTGCGGACCTCTTCGAGTTTTTTGACCCCCATATGGACCAGTGTGTTCCGCCCCATAATTGAGTCTTTGGGTTGGTCCACAACCAATTGGGAGTGGATTAATATCAGTACCGCGATGTTGGCCATTGTCTTCTTAGCGGTTTGGAAGGGCACGGGCTATTATATGGTCATCTATCTGGCCGGTCTGATGGACATACCGGAAGAACTCTATGAAGCGGCGAATGTAGATGGCGCCACGACGTGGCAGAAATTTACCAAGATCACTTGGCCTCTGCTATCACCAACGACATACCTAATTCTTGTGCTGCAGATGATCAACAGTTTTCAAGTCTTCAGCTCTGTCTACATTATGACCGGTGGTGGACCTTCGCGCAAAACTGAGGTTATTGTCTTCTACATTTATAACCGAGCGTTCGAAAGTTTAGAGATGGGCTATGCCAGTGCAATCGCCCTGTTCTTGTTCCTTTTCCTACTGGTATTGACCATCTTTCAACGAAAAGTCGTAGGAAGCAGGGTGCATTATGACCGCTAATCACGTGCTCGTCCAGGCCCATCGCGGTTACAGCGGTGTCTATCCAGAAAACACGATGCGTTCGTTCGCAGAAGCTGTTGCGTTGGGTGTGGATATTCTGGAATTGGATATTCACATCAGCAGCGATGGCGTAGTCGTTGTGATTCACGATGACAACCTGGATCGAACCACCAACGGCTCGGGTCCTGTCATTGGGAAAACTGCAGCCGAACTCAAAGCCTTGGATGCGGGTGTTTGGAGGGGCCCTGAGTTTGCTGGCGAGCGGCTCCCTACTTTGGATGAAGTACTGAATCGGTTTTCCAACCAGGTGCAGTTCAATATTGAAATCAAGTCCGTTACCTCGGGTTACCCGTATTGGTATGAAACTCTGCAGCCAGCCTTAGCTAGTATTGATCAACGCAATCTTTGGTCTCGCTGCATGTTCATCTCCTTTGATGTTCAGGCACTATTGGCGGTTCTCGAGTACAACCAAGATGCCTTCACTGCATTCTTGGATTGGCGCTCGGGCCAGGAACGCTCCAAACAGAAGCTCCTTCAAAAAGCAGGCATAAAGGGTTGGCACCCGCATCCCAGTGTGGCCCGTCGAGAACTTGTCGAGGATGCCCACGATCTTGGGTTGCTGGTCCTCTGCGGAGCCGGCAAACGACTGGATAACTTAGAGCAGGAAGTAGAGACCTGCCTGGAACTAGGAGTCGACGGAATCTCCACCAATTATCCTGAGCACGTCATCACACTTCTGCGCGAAAGGGGTCGTTGGAAATGCTAGTACGTGGGGAAGCTTGGTCGAATCGTGCTGTGAGGGTCCGCCAAAGCAAGGTTTGGATAGGATTCTTCGTGCTCAGTCTTTGTCTGACACTGTTTCAAGGCCAACTGTTAGCTTCTTTTTTCGACACCAGTCTAGATTCGGGACGCTTGACCATCCGCTATTTCAATTTGGTTATCGAGAACAAAGAAGAGCTCCAGCGTCAAACCGACAGAACCATCAAACCTGGGGATGCCATCTTGGTCACAACGCCTGATGGCAAAACCATTCTGATTGATTCCGGGCTGACCTACCTTGGGGATCAGCTCCTCGGCCTGTTGAAGCAGCTAAGAGTAGAACGGTTGGATTACGCCTTTGCGACACATCCTCACTGGGATCATATCGGTGGCTTTTTAACGTTGTTTCCCAATCTTGAAATTGGCAAGATGTACCACGTGAATGTACCGAATGACACGGATACGCTGCGCCAATTCCTCCAGGGTTTGGAGGACTACGGTATACCCAATCGTTTTGTGGAGGCTGGTGATGAACTCCAGCTTGGTGATCATGTTCAGATCACTGTCCTAAACCCGCCGGCCGGAACATCGCCTGAGACATTGAAGGCTGCCGAAAACATCTCGACAGCACGCATCAACAATCTTTCCTTGGTTATGCGGCTGGACTACGGGAAAACGTCCGCTCTGTTCACTGGTGACATCTATCGAGCGCAGGAACGTTACCTCGCCGCTGAGTATCCCGAAGAGATGGAGGCCCATGTTCTTCACGCTCCGCACCATGGTGAGGAGACGGGCTCGTCCTTCGAGCTCATCGAGGCCGTGATGCCAGAAGTTACCGTTATATCCCGTGACGATCTTTCTTCCATTGCCATTTACAATCGGTACCGGGCCTACGACTCCGAGGTGTACGTGACTGGCATGAACGGTCACATACTAATCGCTCTTGACGGCGAATCCGTCAATGTCATCGTCGAGGAGGATATCGACAGCCCGTTTCTTCACTGACCAAGAAAACACCAAGCCTCCGAAAACCAAGGCTTGGTGTTTCGTTTTTGCGGAGGCATTCTGTCAACGGCGATTCCAAGGACGATCCTCAGAGAGGCATGTGCGGCAGTCTACGGGTGTGACCACGAACGGATTGAGCGCTCTTGAAGAGGGATCCTGTGTTCCTCTGGGGAAAGATGAACATGAGAACAGGAGGATGCCCCATGAGAATACCGTTTTACATACTGTTTGCTGCCAGTGCTGTATACACAATGGTAGGACATGCCCGAATCAACAGCGAACTGCGCATCGCCATGGTAGCCGTTGGGCTTACCTGCATGACGGTGGCTTACCCTCGTCTAGGCCTGCCTGGGCGCGCCGCCGTTGGTTGGCTGTCCTGCATTCTGGGAGCGCTTGTGCTCGTCGTCGGCTTCTTCCAAGTTACAACAGACATCGGGTTCCAAATAACTGGCTCTGGGTTGGCTTTGTTGGGATCGGGCCTTGCAGTGGCGCTTTGGCCCAAGGACGCTGCAGAACCATCGCTCTTGGACTGGGCTGGTTCGGACGCCGAATAATTCGGCTCCTAAATAACACCACCGAGATCCTGCGATCACCAAAATGCTCCGTGCAAGGCGTGGATGAATGCTGAGCGGGGAGAGAACAGTCAC
>SLOZ01000348.1 GCA_007132255.1 Limnochordia bacterium
CTTTGGATGGCCTCTTCGGCCGCCGCTTTTTGCGACTCATCGGTATAAAAGATCACCGAACGATATTGCGTCCCGACGTCCGCTCCCTGCCGGTTCAAAGTGGTCGGGTCATGGGTTGCGAAGAAGACGTCGAGAATGTCCGCCAGGGTACTAACCTGCGAGTCATAGACGACCCGCACCACCTCGGCGTGCCCTGTGGTGCCTGAACAAACTTGTTCGTACGTAGGATTGTCGATGCTACCGCCGCTGTAACCCGGTTCAACCTGGGATACGCCTGCGATCCTCTGGAAAACAGCTTCCGTACACCAAAAACAGCCACCGCCCAAAACAATCTCAGCCAATGGTATCAACCCCTTTGAAAACAGTATATCACATTCTCGATAACGATACACATTATCTATTTTTTCGTGGATTGATTATCGTCTAATTACGGAGTGCGCGGCCGTCTTCCCGTGAAGGATTCTGTGGTCCTTTGTAGAATGGACGCTAAGAAGATAGTTCCATCAACCAGTCATACGAGGACCTGTAGGACTTCGCTCAGAAAGGTGTTGAGGTCTTGAAGATTGGCAGCAAGCAATTCGATTTGACCCTGAAAAACTATATGGAACCTGTAGTGTGTAAGGCTGTAAACCGGATTCTCAAGGACTCTCACTACTGCGCTTGCCAGCGCTGTCAGGACGATACCATGGCACTAGTGCTCAATCAGCTGCCTTCAATCTATTATTTGCGTGCGGCTGATGAAGCTGCAGCCGCACACGAGCTCGAACAGGAATACCTAGACGCCACCTTGGCCCTAACCCAGGAAGCGGCGGAAACGGTGCATCAGGCACCGCGCCATGACTCCGACGAACCCTATCATTTAATGAATTATGAAGTCACAGCCGTAGAATTGGGTTTCGGAGAAATTTTGCCATTGACAAAGGCCTGTACTTGCATTCAATGTTTAGAGGATATGGTCTGCTATGCTTTGGACCAGATTGGTCCCAAATACGTTTGCACTACCAAAGGTGCTGCCTACGCTCGCTTGGACGAACTTTGTGTCAAGCGTGGGGCCCAAAGAATCTCGTTGTTCTTCCAAGCCATATCCTATGTTGATCGTCACCGACGGCACAGCGCGCCACGGATCGAACATCACATAGACAACTGATAGGGACGGTACTGTTCCGAAAACAGCGCGTTTGCTCGACATAAAGATCTCTGCCAATACCCGCACCAACATGACTAGCGATGAGGATGATACCTTTGAGTTCTATCCACAAGTTTTATGTCATCACATTTCTTTATTGGTTTTCGTTGTATACTTACATGCCTATTCTTTCCCCCTACGTCGAATACCTCGGCGGCTCTCTGACCATGGTCGGCTTGGTGGTTGGTTCATATGGCTTGGTTCAGTTGTTTGCTCGGATTCCTTTAGGAATTACAAGCGACCTGCTCAGTAACCGGCGTTTCTTCATTGGTCTTGGGATGGCTCTTGGTGTGCTCTCCGCTGCGGGCATGGGTCTGGCCAACTCTGCCGCTACCGTATTAATCTTCCGTGCTGTAGCCGGGGGCGCAGCTAGCGCTTGGGTCGCGTTCACCGTTTTGTTTTCCAGCTACTTTCCGGCAGACCAAGCCCCAAAAGCTATGGGCCTCATCGTATTTCTAACGTCTTTGGGCCAGATGACTGCGGCCACGGTGGGTGGATTCGCTGCCGATGTCTGGGGTTGGCAGGCGCCGTTCTTCATTGGAGCTGCTGGTGGATTGGTTGGCTGGGCTTTGGTACCTACGATTAAGGAGTCGAAAAAGGTCGTGGGGCCGCGCGTTCAGTTGTCCTCTCTTCTGTCCATCGGCAAACAGCCCCTTGTACTCGTGGTTTCCTTCTTAGCCATCTTGATGCAGTGGCTGACATTCTCCACTGTGTTCGGCTTCACTCCCAGTTACGCGGTGAGTTTAGGCGCATCCAACAGCCAGTTGAGCATTCTCGCTTTAGCTTCGTCACTACCCGCTGCGCTTTCGGCTCTGCGGAGCGGTCACTGGGCGGAAAAATTTGGTGAACGAACCGTCTTAGCCGGAGGCTTTGCGCTTTTTGCTGTAGGCACATTTCTCATTCCACGTTCAGACACTGTGATACTGCTCTATATCACACAAGCTCTAGGAGCGGCGGGTCGCGGGGTTCTTTTGCCTCTACTGATGGGGTTAAGCATCCGTGATATTGACGGACCTCGACGCGCAACGGCCATGGGCTTTTTCCAGTCTATCTATGCCCTAGGCATGTTTGCCGGCCCAGCTTTAACAGGCGTGATTAGCGAGGCTGTCGGACTTCGAAGGGGTTTTGACATTGTGGGATTCGTGGGCGTGTTGGCTGCGGTTATGGCGATGCTGCTCATTGCTAAGGCTCAAAAAAGTGCCCGTTCCAATTAGCTTAGGAGGCGAACTATCGTGACCGAATCTGCCGTTTGGAAGGCCATTGATCCCAGCACGGGAGAAGTTTTCGCGGAGATCAAAGGCACACCTTTGGATGAAGTACCAAACCTTTACGAACGTGCTCACCAAGGATTTAATTCCTGGTCGACGCTCTCCTTAGAAGCTCGGGTCAGTTACCTCAAAAAGCTTCGTATTCATCTAAATGGTCATCTAGATGATGTGGTTGATGCCATCCACAAAAGCACCGGAAAGGTTCCACTCGAAGCCTTGACCAACGAAGTCCTCCCTGTTCTGAACATGATCGAATACATTGAGAAGAATGCTCGCAAAGTATTGGGTATCCAGCCAAAGCCCACTCCGCTTATCCTGCAGGGGAAATCCTCACACGTGGAATACGTGGCCCGTGGAACAGTCTTAGTCATATCTCCCAGTAACTATCCCTTCCATTTAGCCATGGTTCCAGTGCTGAATGCCCTAGTCGCAGGAAACACAGTAATCTTGAAGACCTCCGAAGCGGTCCCTTATATGGGACAGTATATCGAAGAGCTCTTTTATGAGGTAGGGTTCCCCGACGATGTTCTCCAGGCAGCTCATGGCGATGGCGACCTGGGCCAAGCACTCATCGCGGAGCAACCAGACTACATCTTCTTTACCGGTTCCGATACCACGGGGCGCAAGATCGCCGAAGCGGCCGGTTCTAACCTCATCCCGCTGACGTTGGAGCTAGGTGGCAAGGACCCGATGCTTGTGTTTGCCGATGCCAACATTCCGCGAGCCGTCCGCGGCGCTGCTTGGGGTGCCTTCACGAACAGCGGTCAAGTCTGTATGTCCGTCGAGAGACTGTACGTCGAAGCATCGATCTATGACCGTTTCTTGGAACAGTTGGTGGAGTTCACGGAGAGCCTAGTCCCAGGAGGAGATCCCGATGCGGATCTTGGTGCGATGACCTCCATGCAGGAAGTCAAGCTGGTCGAGGAGCTTTTGCTGGATGCCTTGGCGAAAGGGGCACGTCTTGTCACAGGACTGCCACCTGAGGAATGGAACTTCGATAACGGCCGCTATCTAAAGCCCATGATTCTTACCGACGTGACGGCAGACATGCGCATAGCGAAAGAGGAAGCTTTTGGACCGCTGCTCGCTGTCATGGCCTTCGACAACGAACGCCAAGCCGTTCAATTGGCCAACGATTCTCGCTTCGGACTCAATGCCAGCGTGTGGAGCAGTGACCTAGAAAAAGCGCGCCGCGTTGCATCCCGCTTGGTATGTGGAGGCGTCTTGATTAACGATGTCATACTAACGGTGGCTAACCCGAATTTGCCATTCGGTGGAGCAAAGGACAGCGGTATCGGCCGCTACCAAGCTGAGATTGGTCTGCGAATCTTCTGTCACGAGAAGGCTGTCATGGTAGACCAGGGACGCAGGCAGCAAGAGATTTCCTGGTTCCCGTACATTGGAAAATATCCCAAGTTTAAGCAGCTTTGTCAGGCTTTGTTTGGTCGATATAGAAACTGGCCGGCTCTTTTGGTCGCCTACCTAAAGTTGAAGCAAAAACGCTGAGCCAAATCTGAAAAAAAGAGCTTCCCACTATGGGAAGCTCTTTTCGCGGACTATTCTATGGGCTCCAAAGGCTCGTGAAAGCCAAAGGTCAACTGCGGACGATTATTGGGGGCTGCCCAGTAAACGGCGTTATGAATGACGGTTTGAACTTCCTTTTGGAAGAAAGTGGGGAACGTTTCATGCCCAGGTTGGAAGTAAAAGATCTTCCCCTGATTGCGGCGGTAACAGCATCCACTGCGGAATACATTCCCACCAGCGAACCAACTCATAAACACAATTTCATCGGGTGCCGGTATGTCAAAGCGCTCACCATACATTTCTTCAAGTGGAATTTCGAAGTAATCCTTTTCCAAGTTAGCGGCTATGGGATGGCTTGGTTCAACAACCCAGACGCGCTCTTTTTCCCCTTGACCGCGCCACTTAAGATCACAGGTAGTTCCCATGAGACGCTTGAACACCTTGGAGAAATGCGCTGAATGCAGCGCAATGAATCCCATTCCATTCCACACCCGCTTCACGACCTTTTCGGCCACCTCATCGCTGAGATCGTGATGAGCCATGTGCCCCCACCAAACGAGTACATCGGTCGCTGCCAATACGTCATCAGTCAATCCATGCTCTGGTTCGTCCAATGTTGCAGTGGTAACCTCAAGATCAGCGTCAGTGCCTAAAAAACCCGCAATCGCTCCGTGAATCCCTTCAGGATAAAGATCTCCCACCACCTCGCTGCGCTTTTCGTGTCGGTACTCATTCCATACAGTCACACGAATTTTAGCCAAGTCGTCAACCTCCTATGTTACTATTCAGCCTCCAGGTTATTCAGGCTTCTGCACTGAACGGCGTGGAGGCCGTGGTCCGAAAAACTGATAATAATCAACCCGCAAACTTCCGTTGTACAGCTTGCGTTTCTTGCTGGCTCGGCGCCCAAACCAAGTCTCGAATTTGGCGTGTGACGTCAAGACATAGAACGACCACGTATCCAACGAGCTCAAGACAGTACCCAGTTCTTGGTACAAACGGCTGACATCCTTCGCCTCACCAATTCGCTCCCCATAGGGCGGGTTCGTGATAACTTTGCCATAGCGACGGCTACTGCGAAGTTTACTCATCTCTTGAGTTTGAAAATGGACGGTATCTGCAACGCCAGCCATCTCGGCGTTGCGACGAGCGACCTTAACAACGGTGTCATCAGAGTCCGTTCCAATAATATCCAGTGGGCGGTGGCGCTCTGCAAGGTCTTCTGCCTCCTGGCGAGCTTGCTCCACGACCTGTTTGGAGATCCACGGCCACTTTTCACAGGCAAACGTTCGTCCCAACCC
>SLOZ01000137.1 GCA_007132255.1 Limnochordia bacterium
GCTGGGTCTGGCCGTTGATATGGATTTTGGGCACGGCGTGTCTGCTGATCGATTTGATAGAAATGCTCTTGATGCTCTAGATCAGACTCTCGGAACAGCGGATAGGGAAGCTCTTCCGGGTTGTAGCGGTCGAGATACTCTTGAGGAGGGTCAAACGGCGAGTGCGGGTCGAAAGGCTTGACGCCGAGCAGTCAAGGACCCTCCCGCTTTTCCCCAATTAAACAAATCGCTATCTCTGAGCACCAAGTGGTCTGGTGCAGTTCGGCGCGAACACCGAGCCCGAAGCCGCCCCGGAGCTCGCCAGTGCAGTGAGATCCTTTGGTATAAAGCCGACCTCACAGTTCAACGTCCGTTATCACTCCGTTGCGACTGCCAGGCGCGTTTTGGTCACATAGACGTAGTAAGCTCCCCTCACAGAACCAGCTTCGTCGACAAAGTATGTCTGCAGATGGGTCGGGCCTCGCTCCAGCTGCAGCGAAAAGGTGATGGCTTTATCCTCTGGACTTACTTGGGTTGTCTTCTCTTGACCCTGCACTCGGATCGCGGCTTCGCGAATAGAGAGCGCCTTTCCTCCCGTAAACCAATCAATCATCTCACCGGGTATCCCTTCGGTTAGGGGCCGGTCCTCTTCCTCGGGCCAGCGCCGCAGTTCAAAGGCGTACGTGCCCGTGGCCTCCACGAACAGCTCCACATAGCTGTTGCATTCCTTACCGGCTCGGATCTGCCCCTGATTCCACGCGCATTCAGGGTTATCCCCGCGCCAGTCGTGAGAAGTTATGCGTGCGGTGGGTTCTTGTTCGGATCCGATACTGATGGGGATTTCCTCCTCGAACTGGTCAGACACTTTCTCCCACCAAGCATTGTAGGCTGCCCGCATCGTGCCGACGACTTCGCCATTTTCTTCTGCACAGTTGTTCCGCTGCTCCGGATCTTCGGTCAAGTCGTACAGCTCACATCCGTTGATCAGTCGCCACTTGCCTTTCATGACGGCGCTGTCTTTCCATTTGATCGGCATCGGTATCCGCTGGGAATCGGTTACCAGGAATCGTTCTTCCCAAGGTGTCCGTTTTTCCTCCAAGAGCGGGCACAGGTTGCGGCCATCCAAGTCCACATGCTGGGGCATGTCCAATCCGCAGAGTTCGAGAAGCGTCGGCATGAAATCCACATTAGCCGTCAGCGTGTCGATGTCGCGGCCGTCCGTGAAGCCCATGGCGGGCCAGTGCAGGAAGAAGGGTACCCGATGGCCGCCTTCGTAAGGGGAGCCCTTTTGACCTCGCATCCCCGCGTTATAGCCGTCCACGACAAACCCGTCCTCCAAGGTGCAGCCCGCGGCGGTGCCGTTGTCGGTCATAAAGATAAGTATGGTGTTGTCTGCAAGGCCCGCTTCTTCCAGAAATGCTCGCAATCGGCCCACGTTTTCATCGATGTTGGTGATCATGCCGTAAAAACGAGCTCGCTCTTCGGGTTCGGTGTCCCGGTAGAGGTCGGCATAAGCATCATCGACTTGAAAAGGTCCATGAGGGGCATTTGTCGGGATGTAACAGAAGAACGGTGTGTCTTGATTTCGGGTGATGAAGTCCATGCCTAAGCGGAACCAAACATCCGTGCAGTAGCCTTCGTGGGGCTCGGCGGTTCCCTTGTTGTAGTATGTGTCGTCGAAGTAGTCATTTCCCCAGTAGTCAGGGGTCTGTCCGATGCCACCACCTCCATGAACCACTGCTTCGTCAAACCCTCTGTCTTGTGGTCTATAGGGGTAATTGTCCCCTAAGTGCCACTTGCCGAAGATCCCGGTCCGGTAGCCGTTGGCACGAAACACGTCGGCGAGACTGATTTCGTCCCTGCGAAGCAGAGAACGGCCGCCGATGGTGTGCCAGACCCCGGTGCTGTTATGAAAGTGACCGGTCATCAGGCCGGCCCGAGTGGGCGCGCAAGTTGGGCCTACGTGAAAATCAGTGAAGCGAACGCTTTCCTTGTACAGTTGGTCGATGTTAGGTGTGGAGATGACGGGATTTCCGGTGCATCCCAAATCACCGTAGCCTTGGTCATCGGTGATGATGAAAACAACATTTGGCTGCATGGGACACTTTCCTTTCGGGGTGATGGGTCACATCGGCAGGGACGATGCTCGGAGCAGCGAAAGCTCATGGTGTGTCAAACGCTTAGGCACATGAGGCCGCCAGGGTGCAGCCACTGGGACCTAGTCTTGGTCATTTCCCTTTTATGACGTCTCCCATTCTCCATTTACGATGCATGCGAATTAGCACTACAGCGACGGTTCAGCGAGCTTCGACTCCAATACTCGTGTTAAGCGGCTGTTTCGCTGAATAGGTCGTGGTGAAGCTTCATCTTTGTCTTTCGATGCGATGCTTGCGCCATGGCATTTCGCCGTCGGTGGCAATTGATCCCGTCAAAGACCGAGATTCGGGCGAGATACCGCAGGCTCAGCGCCACATTCAGCAGCCGTTTAGCTTGAGGCAGTGTTAGGAACAGTCGACTCGTTTTTTAGTGTGCAAACGCACTGAAAGAAGGATGAAATGCACGATGAAGGCAACGAACACGTGACGATGCCCTGCCTGGAGCCAACCGCGCGTTTCATAGTGTCCCATACCTAGATGTGGCGCGAGTATGAAGACCCCGAAGGCAAAGTCGGTGTGATCTCCATTGCGCTCGGTCATGCCAAGGCAAAACGAGGCGACAAGAACCCGCTCAAGATTAGTTTGGGTGTCGCCGATCGTGCGATTCTTGACGCAAGAGTATTATCCGGCAGCATGGATGACAAAACCTACATCAACAACGACAATGCTGTACAAGACGCTGATGCGTTGCTCCTCGCTCCGGTGTGGACCGCAGCGAGTTCTATTATGCGGCAAACAGCGCCTCCTTTACCCAAGACAATCTGCGTGAAGCCAACAAAGCCCGCAGCCTTTTCATAACCCGGGTTCCCGACAACATCGTCATGGTCAATGAGTTCATTGCCGAGGCTTGGGCCCAAGAAGCTGAAGAGCTACGAGCCGAAAGGATGATGTTGCCATGTGCCAGCGAGGACATGAGAAGAGTCAAAACGCTCCTGAGCTAGGCTTTCGAGATACGACATTCCGGAACGCTCATCCATAGTGAAGCCTTTGTCGAGCTCCAAAGACAGACCATAAACAGGAACTTCTGTCTCTTATGAAAGACCATGGTTTGAGACGACGATGTTGACAATCACCGTCCAACTGGTTGTTGCTTGTAGCTCCGACTTCTGTACTGACCTGGAGTCAAGCCAACCGTTCGCTTAAACAACTTCAAGAAATTGGAATAGTCATTGAAACCGCTATTCATGCAGGCATTTGTGACAGACATGCCTTCCATCAATAATTCTTTGGCCAAGGACAGGCGCTTATATGTTATATATTCATGGATTGTACTTCCAAAGCATTCTTTGAAACGTCGACTCAAATGATACTTGCTGACATGAAACTCGTGCTCAAGGGTGTCCAGTTGCAGACAACCAGTCAAGTTCTCATCGATATAATCGAGAACACCTATCAGTTCATGGTTCTTTGTCGTGCCTTCTGTTAACTCGGTGTTCTCTTTAGCGTAAGCATTATTGAGTAACACTGTCAACTCTACTAGATAAATCAGTTTGAGGATATCAGAGCCCTGCTCCGACCCCCTAGGCAGCTGTTCCATCTGCCAGGAGACACGCTCTAGTTCCATACGTTCCTGTACCGATAACTTCCGAAGATTTCCTTTCCCCTTCGGCCGGTTTAGAAAACACCCTAGGACGTTAAACCTAGGATTCCGGAACGTTTGAATTAGGAACGGATCGAACTGCAGAACGATCCGCTCGTACTTGTTTCCTTGTTGGAAGGCAGGCATATGGATTTCTTGCGCATTGGTGATGATCACGTCACCCGCCTGCATGCTATAGATATCCTTTTCGATAAAGTAATCAATACGGCCTTCCAATAAGTAAAAAATTTCGAAACAGTCGTGTAAATGAAATCTGGAGTTTTGCTCTGAGCTATCTTTGTGCCGATAGTAAATGGGTTCTTCAATATTTATGATTTCACGCATCTCGTCTGCCTCCGCCTTCTGGACATAAGATTCTCAATCACAAGAAAAACCATAATTATAGCAATATATGCCTAGATCTTGTATTTAACATAGGATAAGATTAAGAATATGTCAAGCTTATATTTGCTTGGTATTTAGTATGGGAGGGAATAAGATGCCGCTTGTTGGAGTAGCTGACTACGGTTTGATGGTTTGGGAAGGAACGTTAGTTGATTATGAAGAGCGAGTGCAGAATGCTCTGTCCGTTGGCTTTGATGGTCTGGAACGACTTCGTCCATCGTCCGCCAGTGACGGTATGGAGATGGCCGCTCGAGTTCGCCGCTTGGGAGCGAGTTTCGCCACGGTGCTAGCACCGAATCTGGACCAGTCCATTCGCTGGACCGCCGCTTTAGGGAAAGAGTATGTGTGGGTAAAGGCAGATGAACAGAATTTTGACCAATTCTGCCGCCAAGTTAACCTGCAAACGAAGGCTGCTGCTCGCTATGGAATCAAAGCGGCATACCATTTCCACTCTGGTCCAGCCATCCATAGTTTGAACCAATTCCAAGCATTCATGGAAGCATGCCCGGATGTACATCTAATCCTAGATACAGCCAACCATTTTCTGGCCGATATGGATCCGTTACACATCTTAGACTCGTATTACTCTAGATTGGCTGCGGTTCATCTAAAGGATTGGGTGGTTGATGCTAGCATGCCCAAAGGTGGACGTACTTGCGTTCTTGGTCAAGGAAACATCGCCTTTGATCTTCACAATTTCTTAAGGAAGCTTTTGGACAAAGGCTACGACAAATGGGTTTTTGTTGAGCCGGAACACTTTCAAACCGATCCATGGGCCGAATTGAAGCAATGTCGAGAATTCGTAGCCCAAGTCGGCATATAGGAAATCAACCAGAGACTTACGGAATCTTGAAATGGAGGGTCATATGAGTAAAACTGTTAGAATGGGTATTGTTGGATGTGGCGTCATCGGACCGAAACATGCACAGATCATAAAAGACATACCGGGCGCTGACCTTGTGGCAGTCGCAGATATTGTTCGTGAGCGGGCTGACGCCATGGCGAAAAGGTTTGACTGTCAGCCGCAGTATAGCTTGGATGAATTACTGCAGAGAGAAGACATTGACTGCGTCTCTGTCTGTACACCCAGCGGCATGCACGCGGATATGGCTATTGCAGCCATGGAGGCCAAGAAACACGTTATCGTCGAAAAGCCAC
>SLOZ01000375.1 GCA_007132255.1 Limnochordia bacterium
CATTCTCAAAAATTCCTAAAAATTTTTCAAGACTCTGGTCTGTTTTCGTCTAGCAGCCCATTTTTGGTCTGCAGTCGTTCAACAACATACGTACCAATGAAGAGATCCCACGTCAATTTCCCCATTTTGACGCTGGCAGGACCAAGCTAACATATCCCAGCATAGGGCGGACAGCACACCTCCTCGTCACCGCAGTATCCACCGATGACCCAGCAACGCCGCGAAGTGCAAACAGGCCGAGAAGCAGTGCTTCCCGGCCCGGAGATGGTAAAACTCTTGCCAAAGAGATCAGGCACCTAAGCTTCTGGGTCCCTGTGTTGCTTATTTTCGGAATCGACAACCCTTTTTGGGCGTTACGGCCGTCACCGTTCGCCGAGAGCCAGGCTCCCCCGCCAGCTAACCGAAACTCCAACGCTAAAACTGAGACGTTCCTAACATCAATGCGCAGCTCCTGAAAGAGTTGTTTGCAGGATTGAACGCTGCCCCAACGATGGCACAAGTGATTCGGTGTCCCTGTCATCACAAGCATCCAAGAGCAATAGCTCCCTTGACCATCTCGCCGATCAACGACTCGTCCTCCAAAGGAACATCCTCGCTCTCGGCATGGTGAACGAACCCATTCACAAACAATAGACGGCCCATTCGGACCGTCGTTATGCCTCATTTCCAAATGTCCTGCCCCGAATGGCAAGTGATGGAAAGGCGGGATACCGTTTGTTCGATACTCTTGCGACCCATTGCTAATGGGGTTTAGTTTTATGGATGGCTACCTGGAATGCGCAGCAAAATCTAGGTCTGCATACCTCATGATTTAGCGGTCAATGCATCTTCGATGTGGACAGTTGGTTCGCCCTCGTGGTACCCCTTAACAGATCTATACCGATCCAAACAAACCACACAATTTGACCCAAACCAAATACCGCGCTGAGTGTATTCAAAAACGGCAGAATGGAAATGATCCCGACGATTCCGACGCCCGCAGTCCACACACAAAGGGCTTTACCAAGACCCTCGGACTTTAGCGCACTCAGGCCGACTAACAGCATCCATAGACCACCCAGCAGTTCTCCATCGATGAAGCTGAGAGCTGATGAAACCACCTCAATGCCCTGCCACAACAGAACTGCTCTGTCCGGATCAGTATCATACATGCCTGCTACAACTCCAGCTCCATGACTGAATATGAGCCCACTGGCAATTAGCAATGTGGCCCAGATCAGGGCCAACACAGTTGCGATCTTCATTCGTGCGGCGTCTTTTGCATGTAGTCGTTCGTAGAGGGCTAGAGCAAGCACGACCAAAAATACTCCGAACAGGATATAAGATAACCAAGTCATGGCAATGACGGTGGCTTGATCGTTAACGATCATCGCCACTTTCTCGGCGGGGTTTGTGATACTCGGATACTCCAAAACAACCAAGAATACCATCATCGTCACGATATATGCCAATGCACCGTAAATCCCTGCTATACCGCCAAGCATCGCTAAAGTCCTGTTTGTCCGTTTCAAGTCCCCATCTCCTTCGTCTGCTGGTTGATCACAGGATGACAAACAGAACAATCAGCACAGTTATGGAAATAATCCCTACCAGCATTCCGAAGAATACCAGCGCTTTGACAAAATTCATATCGGAGAAAATCGATTCCTTCGCGGCGTCGTCTTTCTTTCCGAACAGAATGTAATCTGCGGAGCTATCGTAATAGGAAACTAGCTTGATGAGATTATCCGTATCCGGGTGTCCGATTCCGGTTTCCCATTTCGAAATGGCTTGGCGGCTGACCCCCAATTCATTGGCAAGCTGTTCCTGGCTAATCCCCTTTTTCGTTCTAAGTTCAATCAACTGCTTTGCTATCATGTAATCACTCACCCCTTTGTCGGTGCTTACTGTGATTATACTCTGGATTGAAGTTGCAGCCAACCATACATCGACTACGGTTGTCAACTTGACGTTGCGATAACCAACATCCATTAAGCAATGCCGCAACTGTAGGTTGAACCGACTGCTGGGAGACGTCTACTGTCCCTGCGCTGTTTGGCTGTAGGTGCCTTCTAGGAACAAGGCAAATCGGGCCGGGGGAAACACGTGCAGGCCCATGCGTGGTTACCGTGCGTCTTTTTTTCACTCAAATTTCGAGTTCATAGCTCTGGCCATGGGTGCGCCGCAGTTGGTGGACGGTGGACCAGGTTATTGACTGCGCCTAAGGTTAGAACAAGCCCTCTTTTCGACGGTCACTTTCCGCTGGCGATTAGGCGCTCCGTGAGCCGTAGTGCCGCCGATTCTCATCCAATGGGCCCTACAGGGACAACAACAGCCCAGAAACCGGAGTCTCTGGGCCGTCGCTTTTGTAGTGTATGGTTCTTGCGGTGCACAGGGGATCCATGTTGCGGTTCTAGTACAGATTGAATGTGCGCAGAACGGAAATTTCTCCTCTGGTCATTGAAGCGAATTGTTTCCCTCGCCTGGTATGGTACCGCCCTGGCCTGGGGGCGTTCCTCCATGTCCGATTCCACGCTTCACCGGTGGATCATCTGTCTCCGGAGCATCTGCATCCCCCTTCGCAAATCCGTCCGAATCAGGATCCGCTACATACCTTTGCCCCTCAATAAACCAGGTAACATATTGGACATGGTCCAAGCTGAGGAAATCCAAGAGAGCATCTCTGTCGGTCTGCAGAGACCCATCGTAGCTTCCGGGGACGGTAAGCAGCGCTGGCTGCAGTTTCTGCAGTGCAGCGAACCCGTTGTTGAGTATCTTAGCGTTTGCTTCACCGGTCGCCCATTTTGCCTGCAGCTGAACTCCAGAATAGATGGGAACAGCTATGCTGACAAGAAGACCTAGGATGACAACAACAACCAGCAGCTCGACCAGTGTAAAACCATCATTCTTTTCAGACACGTATGTAAGCATAACGATCCCCCATCCGTTGGCTGCACGCCCTGGTATATCTTGGTCTCAACCAGTTCACATTCCAAATTCTGTGATCTCTACCTTAGCTATTCTTCGTGATGCTTTGCGCACCGGAATCGCGCATCGCTCTATCGGTTTCGGTAAACCATGTCACGGACTTCACGTGAGTAAAGGCGGAAGCTCAGAAAACTCGTTTCCATGCATGTCCCTCGTCCGAGTCGTGGTGGGGTGGTCCATCAACAGACTGGATCGGCTCGGCATTATCCAGCCGGGGTACCGGGTACGGCCTGCTGCGCTAGACCACTTTGAACCCGTTGGTGGCAAGAATGGGCTCATAGGCCGAATCGTTAACCTCGGCGTAAGCGTGCATCTCTTTGGCGGCCTTTAGCCTGGACCCTTTGAGAACGTCCTACGTGCGGACACCTTCGTTCTGCAGTTCATGGATCTCCCCAACCTCTGCAGCGCTACAGCGCCACCCAGGTTCACGGTGGTTTGGCTGTACTTCAAAACCCGATTATGAACACGTCCTGGGCCTGCTGCCGTAGAGAAACTGTCCCAACGGTGTTTGACGACCAATGAACCTCAAACTCACCATCATCCCGAGCGACGCGGCGGCAGCGTGGCAAGTAAGGCATCGCTCCATTGCCATCGCTGCTGTACCTCACCTTTCGGAACGTTCTTGATGCCAGCATTCCCTAGCAGCTCTGTGTCACAAAGAACCTGCGTGGTTTAGACCGACTGCGAAACCCTTTCTAACAGGTGTTTCTCCGAGCCGAACTGCCAATTTCGGGCTTTGAAACGTGTCCATGAAACAGGCCTGCTAGGCGCCATTGGCGCCCGGTGCTGCCAAAGGTTACGCTCCGATCAAGATCGGTCATTCCATAACCCCAGTCTGCAATCCAGCGCCAAATCCGATCCAGCCCTGGAAACGCGAACGCACTCGGTGTTGGGCCGCTCCGATCAGTTCCGCTGCATACAAGGAAAACTGTGGGTAACATGAAGCCTCGGTACCGACATTTTCTCCTACGGTCCTCAAAAAATCCTTAAAAGCTCAGTTTCATTTGTTGTTTCTTCGTTTGCTCATTCATCACCTTCTGGTTTTTGCGGGTGTTACAAGCCAACTACCAGCGGAGACGTCGGACCACCAGCGCCCCTTCTTCAACCTGCCAGGGCTGAACCGAACGGAGCTATCTCGACAAATAGGACGCACACCAACACCCGCCCTTTCACCGCACTCTTCGACAACTAAACAGCGCTGGTTACCACGGCTACCTGCAGTCGCTCCTTTGGGGTGCACAGGCGTAGTGCACCGGGATTTGCTATTGTCTGCTTGGAGTGCCACGACGCAGCAAGAACGTCTAGCCACTCCACAACGATGTTTTCAGAATACGCAGCGCAGTCCAGCTCGACCTCGCCGCGCAGTGGAAAGAACACGGCAAGGACTTGCCCGGGGCTTCCTATACAGTAGGCTTCATTGTCATCCCGTTCGGCAAGCAGCGTATTCTGGGGCTCCGATCGAAAGACATCCACCCGCGCTAACACCATCCGCATACTCTTTAGATTCGCTTGCGCTAACACACCCAGACCCAGTCCAGCACTGGGCCGGTGAAAACGGGCGGAAGCCATCTTGCCAAACACATTGCGCCAGAAACGCTCCATTCCATCCTGATCCGTACCAAATCGGTACTCATCACAGCCGTAGATCTTAACATTGTTTAGCGGTCGTATCTGTCTGTCACTAATATACTGGCGCACTTGCTGGGCATTATCCCAATGGCGCTGTCCTGTCTGATGGTTATTCTGGGATACATCACAGAACGTATACAACTCGGGATGGTCAAAGGTTCGCTGGTGCATGGGATCCAGCAGATCATGGGCATCCCACATTTCCGTTACGTGGACTTCGACTCCCTGTTTGGCTGCCTCCTGCTTAACATAATGTCCCCAGTACTGACCCCAGGCCTCCTCGCCAGAGGTCTCATTGTCCATGCAGTAAAGGACATGCGGATACCCCAAGGCTGCGGAGAGTAGTTTGTCCACGTGCATATGCTGGTAGTGCAGAAGCAGCTCGTTGTTATCCAAGGCAGGAACGGAAAAGAAAAAGCGGTTTTCATTGCCACCGGGATGCGTCTCGATTTCTTCCTGCAGTCGCGATTCGGCGGCCGAATACGTGGAGTTTAGCTTCGGGTTAAATGGATTCTTCTGCCATGGTTCGCGGGCGAAGTCAAAGCGATCCCAAACCTCGATTTGCACAATAATGTCCCGCTCCAGGGTCAAGTCCAAGAAGCGACGAAACCGATCCCAATACTCCTGGGAAGGCTTGTGGAGATCATATAGATCGTCTA
>SLOZ01000410.1 GCA_007132255.1 Limnochordia bacterium
AGACGCCCGGGTCAGTGACTTGACACCATGAGCTGCGAAACCAGGGTGCCTGTTTCTATTCAGGCCTGCTAGGAAGGCGTTGATTTTCTCGGTTCCGACTGAGATTTTCCGTCGTTGTGGCCGGAGAAATCCCTGTTAGAGGGATTTCTCTCCTCTTGTTTTGCGGTCCAATGATCACATTATCAAGACTTTTCTAAGAGTCCATCACCAAACCCTACTCGAAGAGCGCCATTGCGTAGATGTGGTTACGGATGTCCCGCTAACGGAGTTTGGCGGTTCCTGTTTTGCGGGCCAACGCACTTCTGAGGTGGACGGCTAGGGAATGCGGCGCCACTCGTAACGGGGCAGCAGCTGGCTGGTGAAACGCCTAGCCGCATCCTCGATGGCACCAAGGCGCGCTTGGGGAAGCTGGCTGCGGTCCGGCTGCGGAATAAGCGTGCTGGGGGGAGGTGTTGGCTCGTTCCACTGCAGCGAGTCTTTCACAGTTAGAACCTTACGCCCTTCCACTTCCTCCGTAAAGACAACCTCTCCGTCATCAACCTGGATTACGCGTCCCCGGATCACAACACTGGTGCTAGTCGTATGGTTGACATACCATTGGTACCCGGTTCCCGGCGGAAACGGCTCCTCTCGCTGCGGAGCGCTCTGCCGAACATCTTCAAAAAAATACTGGACCTCGCCCGCCACAATCAAGTCGGCGTCAAGGACGCTGCCTATCTCTACGGCCAAATCCCGTGTCATCGGCATTCCCCGCCGAACTCCCAGGCGATAGAGGGTTGATTCCACGTCATAGGGATCCGCCACATGATAGTACTGGTCCAAGTGCTGAACAAGAGATCGTTCTAACTCCAACGACAAACCAGGATCTAACGTATAATTCTCCCAATAAACCACGGTCAATCGCTGGGTATCACCCAAGTCCACAGCCGGCGGAAGCATAATCCGCTCCCGCTGTGCACAACCACTGACTAGCAGCAGGGCCGCTGCTAGCAAGAACCATTTCACCAATTTCATGCCAATACCTCCTCAACGCCTTGCCAGTGAGCCACACTGGCGTCATGCTAAGCGGCGGACACCTCGTATACCGGTGTTTGACCATCGGATACAGTGTTCTCGGAGCAGATGGGAAACTCCTCCTTGCTTGCGGGCAAGCGTTTCCTGGTATACAGCCGTTAGGGCATGCGCTGACGCTAACCCACACACCCGCTACCTGCGCCGGACATTAGCGCCCAGGATATACATTTCGCAGACACGGAAGAACAAAACCCAAGACATCGGCAGCGGAGCGTTGAGCATCAAGGAAACCGTCTTCCCATATACGATGGCTGACCAGATGATCGGCCATACCGCTGATCATCACAACCATCGTCTGCGGATCCATGGCAGCATCGTTCGGCCCAAGAACTCTATTGATAGCTTCGACAAAGGGCTTCTGCGCGTTTTGGCTGGCTGTCCAAATTCGGTCCTGTGCTTCAGCGGAACCCGGAACCACCGCCTGAAACAGCACGTTGAGCAGACCAAAGTGCTGCACGACAAACTCCATCCGCAGTTGGACCAAGAATGTCACGATGTCCTCAATACTCGCGGCCGCTGCCAGATAATCCTGCGTCTTTTTCATGTATGCTGCAATCCGTTCTTCGATCAAAGAGATAAAGAGCTCATCCTTGCTCTTAAAATACAGATAAACCGTACCCTTAGCCACACCAGCAGCTTTGGCGATTTCATCGATGGTAGCAGCACCGGCTTGGGTAGAGAACACCACTTCGGCACTGTCAAGGATGGCACTGCGTTTATCCAAAACTGTCAATCTGACGTCCCCCATTTCTAGAAATCTGGCCAAACACCGTGAACCAGTCCGTGACGCACTGCGTTGCCCGAAAGACCAGCGGCCGCCGCAAACTGTGCCTGCTGCGCCCGAAATTCTGCCACTCCCTGCAGGACCTGCAGGTTAGCGGACTTCAAGAGAAGCTCGGCCTCTTCCATATCCCGTTGGGCCAGGAGACCGCGCTGCAGCATTTCTTCGAACCGGACATAGGTATCGTGAACTTCTCGCCGATGCTCCACGGCTGCGACCCACGAACGATACGCCTGCAGAAGCTGCTGGTGGGAGGAGAACACATCTAGATAGATCAACTGGAGGGCACTGCGACTTTGACTCTGTGCTTCCTGAACCGCCGCCTGCAAACGCTCCCCTTCAGCTCGGCTGGCGCCACCATCGCCGAAGCGATAGTTGACACTGAGCCCCAACTGCCAAAGATTGCTATCCGCTGTGTCCGCTGGCTGGTCCACATCACCCACCTCGTTCAACCACTCCTTGAGCCAATCCGGCAGATCCTCTTCGTCAAGATCAATGGCATCCCAATTCGGCTCAGGAAACGGCCATCCCGACGTTTCACTCTCTTTCTGCCATCGTCGAGCCAACGTTCCCATCAAAGTACGATCACTGTCAACCGAGCCTGTGAGCACGTAGTCGTCCATGATATAGGTTCCGGACAGCGATATCGTCCAGTCTCGATCGGCTGTCGCTGCGTCGTAACGGGCCTGCGCTATTCCGGTCTGCTTGTCCAAGGAACGCAGATCAGGGCGATGATCCAGGGCGTAGTTCCAGGCTGAATCAAAGTCCGGCAGCCACAGCTGAACGTCGTCCGACAGGTGCGTGCGCTGCCCAGAAGCCCAGACACTCATGTGATCCTTTGCCGTCTCAACATTCAAATCAAGCAGCTGCAGCAGTCGGATAGCAGCCATGTTGAAGCCTGCTTCGGCCTGCTGAACTTGGGACTCCGCTTGGTAGACCGCGTTCCTTTCCCGCAGAACGTCCAGCTCCGTGGCCGTTTGCTGTTGGAATCGATCCTGGACAACGTCAAGCCTTGCCTTGGCATCAGCGGCCGCCAAGTCTGCCAGTTCCCAGGCAGCATGGGACTGCAGAACTGCCCAATAGCTCTGCTGCACATCGAGCATAACCTCAACCAAGGCTTGCTCTTCTTGGATCTCCGTCAGATTCACACCGATCGTAGCTTGGGTCAAGCCTCCCTGCAGCTGTGGGTTGGCACCCAACTGCTGCACCACAGTGACTGCCACTTGGCTATCCCAGAGAACATCGTCGCTCTGCCAGCCCTGCAGAGCGCTTAAAGGATTGAGACCGGCTGCTTGCCGGTTGTGTTCCCCACTAAACTGCAGTTGAGGCCGAAGGGCAGCCTCCAGTTCCTGCAGCGAGGCTTGGGCCTGTACGGTCTGCCAGTGGCTGCTTTCCACGACGGCACTGGTTTTCACTGCCCGTTCCAACACGTCTTCAAAGGCCTCTAGTCCCGCCAACGGGTTGGCCGCTGAGCAACCTGTCTGTCCCAACCACACCGCGAAACTAAGACTCACCACATAAACTATGCAGCGCCAATGATTCCCCATAACCATCGCTCCTTACTGTTCACGCAGCGCGCTGGCCACTGTATGTCTGTACCGCGCCTGCGCAATATTGAAGTCGGTAATGGCGCTGACCAGATCGTTACGGGCAGCCATGACCGCCAGCTGCGCATCCTGCATGTCGTTGGCTGTAATCATATCGGCATCGTACATCAACTCCGAAAGCCGCAGTAATTCTTGGGCCTCCTCGACACCCTTTTCCAATACCGGAATCCGCTGGCGAGCATCCTGCATCGCTATATAACTCTGGCGCATCTCCAATGTCAGCAGCTGTTTCACCTGTTCGAATTGGACCATGGTTTGCTCCAACTGGAGCCTGGCCATGCGCAACTCCAATGCTGGCGTATACTCATTATCAGCCAGTTCGACACTTTTTCGCGCCACTTCGACAGCCACACGAAGCTGCCGAATTTCTTCTCGGTTTTCCAAGGCAAACCTGAGATCTTCTTCCAAGTCAACAGAACGTTCTACAACCTCGAAAGCTTCTGCAGCCGGGCGCACGTCGGCGTCCAAAGCTAAACCTAAGGACTGACGAAACTTGAGAACGGCCAAGTCCAATCCGTGCCCGGCCTGCACCACGCCAGCTTCACTATTCAAGACGTTTCGCGATGCCTGAATCACATCTAACCTGGTAACGGTTCCGGCTTCGAATTTCATCTCTGCAACATTGAGCTGACGCAGTGCTGATTCCAGTCCTTCTTCGGCGATGTTCAGCATGTTCTCCAGTTGGAGCACGGTGTAGAAATCGGTCTTGACGGTGAGAACCAGATCGTCTTGAGCCATAATATAACCCTGCATAGCCAAGTCATAGCCCGCTTGGGCCTGGATAAGCAGCGTTGGGGACGGCTGCATGATCTGTGCAGCTTGAGCCTGCTCTAACTGAACCTGGGCTTCTTCGAGGCGTAGTGCTGCCAGTTTCACATCATGGCTGTTGGCAGCCGCCATGGCCTGCGCTTCCGCCAGTGACACATACTGTGTGGCCTCAAACTCTGCCGGCATCTCAGCATGTTCTGCACCAAAAACCCCACCTGTCAGACTCAGGAGCATAACCAGTAGAGACAACAGCAGCAACCATTTACGATTCATCCATGTCGCCCTCCCGCTTGAATACTTTGTGGATCAGCCAGCGCTCCGCATCATCAACGTAAGTGTAGAACGCCGGAATCACGAATAGAGTCAAAAACGTCGACGTAACCAGGCCGCCAATGACCACAACAGCGATGGGACGCTGCAGTTCCTGGCCTTCACCGAAGCCGATGGCCATCGGGATCATCGCCAAGATCGTCGTCAGCGACGTCATGAGAATAGGCCGTAGACGGGTTTCGCCAGCCTCGGCGATAGCGTCCGTTCGGTCACGGCCCTGCGAACGAAGCTGGTTTATGAAATCCACCATGATGATCCCGTCGTTGACCAGGATTCCCGCCAGGACCACAGCGCCGATCATGGCCGGAATGCTCAGGCTGTTGCCGGTTATAAGAAGCGCAAGCGCCGCCCCGGCCAGCGCCAGCGGCAGGCTGCAGATGATGATGAACGGGTTTTTGAAGGATTCAAACTGCGCCGCCATGACCAGGTAGACCAGCGCGGCGGCCACGAAAAGCACCAGGTAAAGGTCTCCGAAAACATCTCCCAGCTGTGACGAGGCAGCCTCCTTGATGGTGTAGCCCGGCGGCAGCTCGATTGCCTGCACTGCGGCAATGGCCTCCCGCGAGGCGGATCCCAGGTCCTGCCCCTGGTACTGCGCCGTGACCCAGCCGATAACCTGCTGGTCCTGCCGCGGGATATTCAGCGGTCCCAGCGATTCGGATAAAGTGGCCACATCGCCCAGCCGCAGGTA
>SLOZ01000280.1 GCA_007132255.1 Limnochordia bacterium
ATCCTTGAACTCCAGCTGCGCTGTGCGGCCCACCGTGTCGATGGCCTGCTGCTGATCCTGAACACCCGGCAGTTCCACGATAATGCGGCGGCTTCCGGCGCGCTGGACAATGGGTTCAGCTACGCCCAAAGCATTAACACGCCGTTCAATAATTGCTAAAGCACCTCGCATGGAATCTTCATCCACCGGCATGTCTTCACGGTCCTTGGCCTCCAAAACAACATGAACTCCACCCTGCAGGTCAAGACCCAAATTCATCGGCGTAAAATACAGCAAAACACCTGCTACAGCCACGATTACTAGAATGATGGCAATGCGTATACCGCTTCCCCGTATCAAATATGTCTCCTCCTTCACCCAATATCCCGAATATGGCACAACGCCATTATACTATCGTGGATTAAGCATTGTCAATTCCATCGCGACGGATCCCGCGTTTTTGTAAAAAAACATGAACATTTTGTATGAGTTCCTCTGGCTTAAGACCATCCGTGCTGACAATCATATCCGCGTGTTGGCGAGCATGATCTAGCGTGAACAGCTGCTGCTTGTAGGCATCCAAACTCCACGAGATATTGCGCCGCTCCTTAATCGTCTCGTACTCACACTTCAGCAAAATCAACACGTCTGGACAGCGTCGCATCCAAACCTTCGCACTGTGTGAATGCTCTTGAGAAAACCCATTGGCCTGATATCCCAACTCCCGTAATCCCCGAGCCAAGGTGGACTTCCCAGAAGCACAATTTCCCACAATCATAATCTTGGACCGCCTTTGTCCATCGCCATCCATAGGCGTATCTCCTTACTGTTAAAACGGATACGATACCGCCATACGCCGTATACCCAAGCCCTTGTCGTCAGCATTAACTGACACGACAGCTACACCCATGTCATCCTTGGGTTTGAACTTCTCTGTCTGCAATGCATAATCTAAGATGCCATCGGCCAGATGCTGTGGCGACTGTCCTTGAATATCCAACATCCTGTACACTTCGTTCAGTGTGAATGGCTGCGCTGTGCGCCGTCCTGCGTGGATAACGCCATCCGTGAACCCTAACAGTGTAGTGTTGGGAAACACCGGCCAGTGGGCCACTGAAGGCCGGTTTTGTCGATGCACACCAATGGGAGTCTGCTCCGAGTCCAAGCAATGCGAACCATCGGGGTGTCTGATCACTACGGGACAATTGGAGTTGCGGGAGACTACCAACGACTTGGCATCCAAATCTACGGTAAGAATGGTAATGGTACACGAGACCATCCCATCACGCAGTGCATAGAGGAAATCATTGACAGTGCGCATAACCACGCCGTCACGGGCGCCGTCTCCGATCAGGCCAGCGGCTTTCGACGCCACTTGATGACTGAGGCGCTTTGCCGAACGGCCGTGTCCTTGACCGTCGACAATGACCACGGAAAGCCCACCGCGTGGGCGCTCTACAACCTCCACGGAATCACCGGATTCACTTACAGCGTATTTGCCGACCTTAGCTATTCCGATATCGATCTGCACACCGCAGCCCCCTAAATCCTAATCCCATTGAAAACCGTTGACTGCTCGCAGCCAATACTCGCGCAAATCCCCTTGAAATCTGGCACTGTCCAACGTCATCACCAAATACACCAACTGGTTACTCCGCTGAAAGACAACATTACGCACCATACTTCGAGTACCACGAGCATCGGTTCCTTCGACCGCATAAAAATAGGCCGTCAGTCCATTACTTGTTGTTATCTCCCGGTCCGACACTATCGTCACGTCGCTCAACAATGGTAAATACTGGCCCTGTACGCTATCCAATACGGTATCCCGAGACTCTCCCGGAAGTGAAACCACTTGGATCAAAGCGGTTCCATCATTCCAAGTCATCTCCATGATCCGCTGACCAGATACGCGTTTTTCCACATAGCGTTCCGCATCGTTGGGAACGACAATACTAAACCTCGGGTCAGTTCGCATATACCACCAATACGATTCGTGATCGTGCAGATAAAACGTCCCCGATGCCAAAGCGTGTCCACAAAGAACCACGAAAGCCAGTACGACCAGTGCAGTAGCTATCCATCTCCGGATCATGTTCGTTCCACCTTCCCAATGCCGCCCCGTTTTCAAGAGATCAATGGGCAAACCCAACCAATCAGCCAGACCCAACCTAGAGTACAACCGTCAAAAGCGTACGGTTAGGCCTGTCCCCACAGTGAAAATCGGAGTTACGTATTCGATCACAACCAAAAACCAGGTCTGATAGCAAATAGTACAAAAACCACCGGCAGGTGGCTTTTGTAGAGAACGCTACGACTTCACCACAGAGCCAATACCTGAACGGCTCATCTTTACCTCCACTTTGTCGGCGATTTTTAGGGTAACATAGTCCTCACGCAAAGCCGTAATCTCGCCAAAAACTCCGCCCACCGTAACAACCTTATCACCTTTCTTAAGCTCAGCCAGCATCTCCTGGCGCTGCTTTTGCTGGCGCTGTTGTGGACGCAGCAGGATGAAATAGAAAACGACCAACATGATGACGAACGGCATCAAGAGCGAAAATATGTTTGGTGCCGCTGCTTCAGCTTGTAGAAACACGAACATCCCTCCTTTTGTTCAATCTAGAAGAACCTTCTACTGAAAACTGCGTTATCCTGCATACTCTTGGAAGAATTCCTTACGGAATTGCGCCAGTGAACCCTCAGCGATAGCCCGTCGCATATCAGCCATGAGCTGAAGTAGGACATGGAGGTTGTGAATGGTCGTCAAACGATATCCCAACATCTCCTTGGCCTTGAATAGGTGACGAATATACGCCCGCGAGTGGTTGCGACACGTATAGCATGAACACCCTTCCTCAATAGGCGAAAAATCTCGGGCATAGGGCAAATCCCGGATGGCAAATTTGCCAGTACGGGTCAACACCGTACCGTGCCGCGCAATGCGAGTGGGCAAAACACAGTCAAACATATCGATGCCGCGAAACACGCCTTCCACTAAGGCATCCGGTGAGCCAACGCCCATAAGATAGCGCGGCTTCGAACGCGGCATGTGTGGAATCAACTCATCTAAGACTTCGTACATTAAGGGTTTCGGTTCACCAACACTCAGTCCACCGATGCCATAACCCGGAAAGTCCAGATCAATGAGTTCTGCCGCACTCTCGCGACGCAAATCGTGGAACATCCCGCCCTGAACAATACCGAATAGGGCTTGATCTTCACGACTATGCCTTTGCAGACAACGCTTGGCCCAACGAGTAGTCATATCCTTGGAGTGGCTCACATATTCGCGGTCCGCTGGATACGGAGCACATTCATCAAAGACCATGGCGATATCTGCGCCCAGTTCCATTTGAATCTTCATAGATATCTCTGGACTGATGAAATGTTTGGAGCCATCCAAATGCGAGCGAAACTCAACACCATCTTCGCTGATCTTGCGCAGATCCCCTAGGGAGAAGACCTGGAAACCGCCGCTATCCGTAAGGATGGGACGTTTCCAATTCATGAACTGGTGCAGGCCACCGGCTTCAGCCACCAATGAACTTCCCGGACGCAGGTATAAATGATAGGTGTTGCCTAGGATAATCTGGGCATCTAACGTCTCCAACTCAACCGGAGTTAACGTCTTGACAGTAGCCTGGGTGCCCACTGGCATAAACACCGGTGTTTCAATGGAACCGTGGGTCGTATGTATAACGCCTAACCGGGCGCGGCTATCTGATGCTTCCTTTCGAACTTCATAGTGAAATGCCAATAGCGTTCCTCCTTCACTGACTTCGCCGCGGTGATGCTGCAAGAGTTCTTTAACGGCCTGTTCCGTTCGTTCTTAGGTCCATGGCAGGCCTAAACTTGCGGATCGGTGCCCCTGGAACTCTAGGTTAACTGGACGCGGCGATTCTTGCTTGTCCTCCGATGCATCCTCGCGCGGCCCACTGCCGAAAACGGTCGTCCTCGCCTTCGTGACTGCTAAACCTTCCCCCAGCTAATAGGCTACCAGCAAACCCGTTGCCTAGCAGACCTGGTGCATTGAGAACCATGGTTGATCTACAGCCGCGTCCGAAACGCCGCTAACTGGCGTTCCTCCGAACTGGACTGTCAACTATACGCGTTGCAGCATGCCCATGAAACAGGTCTGCTAGAAGAGTGCTGCTCTTCTCTGTTCCACTTAAGAATCTCCATGGTTGTGGCCGGAGAAATCCCTGTTAGAGGGATTTCTCGCCTCTTGTTTGGCAATTCAATGATCACTTTTTCAACACTTTCTAGATCAACAACATGGCATCACCGAAACTGAAGAATCTGTACTGGTCTTGGACTGCTTGGTCATAGCTGTGACGGATGGTCTCGAGACCGGCAAAGGCCGAAACCAGCATGAGCAGACTCGAGCAGGGCAGATGGAAGTTTGTTATCATCCCATCGACCACCTGAAATGAGTACCCTGGGTAGATGAAAATATCCGTCCAGCCATGGCCAGCAGCAACCAAACCATGTTGGCCTAACGTTTCCAGGGTGCGCACAACTGTGGTCCCCACTGCAATGACTCGCCCGCCATTGGCTTTGGCTTGGTTGATGGCGCTAGCACTATCGTGCGTTAGTTCGTAATACTCTGCATGCATGTGATGATCCGTAACATTCTCAGCCTGCACCGGCCGAAACGTCCCGAGGCCAACATGCAGCGTCAGCGGAACGACCCGGACCCCCTTGTCTCGAATACGTTCTAGCAGGTCCGTAGTGAAATGCAGCCCCGCCGTGGGCGCTGCCGCAGAGCCAGCATCACGATTATACACCGTTTGATAACGTTCCTTGTCTTCCAATTGCTCATGAATATAGGGAGGCAGCGGAGTCTCTCCCAATTCATCAAGGATGTCTTGAAAAACTCCTTGGTATTGGAAGCGAACTCTGCGCCCCCCTACTTCAGTGGTCGCTAAGACTTCGCAGCGCAGCTGCTCTCCGAACGTAATGATGTCGCCCGGTTTCACGCGCCGCCCTGGTCTAGCCAGTACTTCCCAAACATCCTCGGCAAACGGCCGCAGAAGCAGCAGTTCTACCCGAGCACCGGAGCTCTGGCGCACGCCGTGCAGACGTGCTGGAAGCACACGGGAATCGTTCACCACCAAAACATCTTCTGAACAAAGCAACCTTTCCAGATCACGGAATACTTTGTGTTCCACGTGGTTGCCGAACCGCTCGACCACCATGAGTCGACTACTGTCCCGCGGTTCAATGGGACGCTGTGCAATCAATTCTTCCGGCAAATAATAATCAAA
>SLOZ01000426.1 GCA_007132255.1 Limnochordia bacterium
ACTGAGCATGGCGCCCGTCTCAACCACGATGGCTCCAGCTAGCCGTAGCAGAGGAAAATAACCCATTTCTGCATTTTCCACCAGGACAATGTCACCCAGATTCACTTTGGCGAAATCCTCGAGTTCCTTGACGACCTGGGCAATGCCCTGCGCCCGGCCGGTGGATGCAGGATAGCCCACAAATCGCTGCTGCACTTGCGCTTCAGGCACGACGATGGGCGGTTCATCGCCTTTGATCACTGCTGGCAGCCTGTAGTCTTTGGCCTGCTCCATTTCGGCTCGCACTGTGGCCACCTTATCCCGGTAGCTACCACCATCAAACTGGAGGACATCCTCAATATTCAGATAGAAAATATCCTCTACCGTCGCGATCGCCTGATGATCAACCATGGTGTTGGCCAACTTCAAAAACAGCAGTCGAAACAGATGGTAACTGTATGCGTAGTAGTAGCTGAGTTTGTTCTTTTTGTGCGTAGCTAGATCTGCCTTCTTCTTCAAACGCAAAAGCTTTTTGTTCGCCTGCCCGTCAGACGCTCCTGTCTCCGCGTCGTCTTCTAGCGAAGCCGAGACCAAGGCGTCCAAAACTTGCTGCTGCTCACGCCACGTTGGCTGCGAGAAATCATTGGTATTCGTACTAAAATGGCCAAATCGGTGCAGCAGCGTGGTCCGCTTCTCGTCACGACTCAGCGATGTTTCGTACTTCAGAAAGCTGTCGGGTTCATAAAGTGCGTTCTCCCTTAGATACAGGGACGGCGGTAAGGAAGTCTGCTGGTTCTTGATCGAGTTGAGATAGCGTCTTTGCTTAGAGTAGATCATCAGGGGCAGGGCAATGTTGATCTTCGCCCCTTCTTGATTGTGGAACTTCACCTTGTCCAACAGTGTAAGCAACTGGCCATAAGAGTTCGCCTCACCGATAGCCGCTTCGAGTTCGAGGGTTCTTCGGTGGTAAGCTTCCAGTTGCGTGTCCAGCTGGCGATAGGTCCGCATCAGACGGCGATACAAACCAATCATTCTGGGGACCAAACGCACCATGCCCAGCGTCGGTCGAAATTTCACTTCAATGCGCTCGTCATGAATACCCTGAAGCTCTTCGAGGAACTGTTCGCTGAACCCCATCTTGCGAAACGCGCCGCCCAGAACTCCCATGTTGAAATAAGCCTGGTAGTAGAACGCTTTGGCTAGCTTATTTGCCTGGATCTCAGTATCGCCAATAATGGATTCCAACAAATCAATCCAAGCTTCATTCACTACGGGAATATTGATGTCCCAGACCAATGGCTTAATGAGTCCAGGCAAATAGTTCTTGGCAATATCGTTCTTGTAAACGCTAAATGTCCCTTGAGTCGTTATGGGACGAACCTGCAGCCAGATAAACTCTTTCCCATCATAGGCCCATTCGACATCGATGGGCGTAGCAACTCGCTGCTCAAAACGTGCTGCTTCACGGCAGAACTTGGCGATCTCCGTCGGAGGAATTGGCAGCTTTCGTTCAGAGTCATAAAGCAGCTGCTTCCACTTGAACTTGACACGGATGGGTGCAACCCCTCTCTGGACCAACTGTTCGCCTAGACCTTCCACCGCCTCCAAGAGCACTTCATTAGCGCCGTTAACGGGATTTTTGCTGAAAAGAACACCCGAATACACCGGGCTGACCATTTCTTGGATCATGATGACATCCTGTTTGGAGCCGGTCGGTGCACCCACCTCGTCATAACTTGCGGCTACAGCTTCGATTGCTCGGTACACCTGTTCGTTCGTCGTCACATTCAGCACCGTGGCGAATTGACCTGCTTTTGAACTGGTCATACCGTCCTCTTCACCCTTGGCCGAACGAACGCAGTACATCTTCCCAGTTGCTAAGCGTTCGGCCAAGAACCGTTCAATCATCGGCCTTTGCTGGCGGATAATCTCCAGCGTGATGGCATCCGCAGCGAGTCCATAGGTTCCCGGAATCTTGATTCCGTGGCGCTTCAGTTGACTGAGTCCGAAGAACTTGTAGCTCATGCTTTGATCGGCCTCATCCACGTCGAGCCATTTCATGATTTTCACCGCCCTTTGTTCTTGTCGACAATTCTCTGCAGCCGCGGTCGATTATACCGCTGGATCATGATGAACGGAGCATCCAATATGACGAGGGCTCCCACCACGGCTAGGTTTCGAGGAAAGGGATGAAGAAGGAAGAAGACCAGCAGGGACGCTATCCCGAACCAATGAATGGCCTCAGCGCGCATCGTTTCCAGAACGAACGTTTCCAGATACCCCGCAGTAGATGCCTTGAGATTGGCTTTGGCGAATCCACGATCGTTGATCTGACCGCCGTCAGGAAGATAGTGTTTCCAGCGGTGAATCAAAAACCAGCGCTTATAAACCGATCCTCGCCGTTCCCAACACCGGCTTTGGAACACGGAACGATGATCTGCATACGCCCTATCTGGGATCTTATGACAAAGATAGACACCCAGCATATGAAGGAGGAACCAAATGGCTGCATCGCGCAGAATCCACATACCCATCAGTGTCCGACGCCTGCGTACTTGAAATCATCGCGCTGTTCGCGATTCTGGGTCGCAAAAAGAAGACTCACACCCACAGAAAGCCAAACGACCAGCCAACTTCCCTCGACAACCAGCATTGCGACCGGACTGATGGCCAAAACCACGGCCATACCCCAGCGAGAGTTCTTCGTCAGCAGGAAAATCAGTCCCCATAGGAACAGGAAACTCATGAAGACTACCGGCGATAGCAGCAGTAACCCCCAAGATGTCACGGTTCGGGCTTTGCTTCCCTGAAATCTCAAGAACAAAGAAAAGACGTTGCCGAGGATCAACGCCACCAAGAGGATATACAAACCTTGACGGTCGAAGCCCCACCAATACTGGGCTGGCAGAAGTACGGAAAACACCTTGGCGACATCGGCGAACACCGCTGTATACCCGACCCAGCGCGGGGCATGCCGGAAGGTATTGGCGATCCCGATGTTCTTGGTTCCCACTTGATCCAACTTGATTCCAGACGACCACCACGTTAGGTAGTAGCTCACAGGTAGGCTTCCAACAATGTAGGCCACCAAGATCAGCGGCCAAAAACTCAGAGATTCCATGTCGTATTCCACCCTCGTCAATGAAATAGATCGCGCCGGACGAGTCTGGACTTCAAGAAGCGCCAGACAATCTTCCGTCGTGTAAGCCAGCTAATCCGCGTTCCCGTTGGCGGGTCGGCAGCGATCCGCTTCGCTAAGAATAACGATACGGTTTCGGGCGTATCTCCCAAGATATTGAAGATCCGCATCACCTCAGGACGAGGAGGGGCCTCCGCTCCTTGGCCCGCCGGATGCTTTACCAAGTCGGTAACCACCATCCCCGGACTCAAAAGGCCTACCTTGATCGGGGTATGGCGCAATTCTTTGGCCAGTGCTCTGCTGAAATACGTCAAAGCCCGCTTGCTCGTTCCATAGATAGTCAAGCCTGAACGCATTTCATCACCGCTGCCGAATCCTTCCATGTTAAAGATTGTGCCATGGCCCTGCTGAATCATGCCCGCAGAAGCTACTTGGGACCCATAGATCATGCCTAACAGATTGGTAGCGATGACCGCTTTGGCGTCGACATCAGAGACTTTCCAGACTTCTGTTTCTGGCTGCACAATTCCAGCATTGTTGATCCAGATGTCCACCAGGCCCCAGTGTTCGTGAGCTCTTTTCCACAGATCGCTGACGTTGTCATGCTGGGTTACGTCACACTGCAGACATTGTACCCGTTGGCCCGCATGTGCCAAGTTATCTGCCGCCCGCTGCACGCTGTTGTTATGCAAACCAGATACTGTTACACTGTACCCCATTTCCAAAAAGCGCTCGGCCAAAGCAAAACCTAAGCCCCTGGTGCCCCCGGTAATGACCACGTTTTTCACATCGTTAACCGCCTTCTCTGGATTTCCAAGAGTATTCGATAATTCTTACTAAGACTAATAGATTCCACAACTGCGGCCGTTGTCCTTTCGGAAAATGCAAGCAATTTCCAACTTATTGCTCCCGAGCCACGTATCAGCTCCGCTGAGTACGACGAGCGGTGCTTCAACAGGAGTACGATTAGCTTGCGCTCACCGCGAGACCACTACAAAAACAGCTTCACGATGGGCCGTCCGAGGACCCGGCCTCCGCCTTGAAGTCCGTGCAGACCTCCCAAGCCGAGACTCATCCGCTAGTGTGCGCCATCAGCCAGTAGCCAAGGGGCTTCAACCGGGCTTCATAGAACGAGACGGAGACGGTCAAGACTCGTGTACTCCGCTTGCGGTAGACTGGGGATGGTCAACGCTGGGCATCGAACACTAATCGAACACTACTGGGTTGCCGGTACAGAGGCCGATGTCTTGCAGGCATACGCACTAAGCAATAACTACTATGCTCGCGCGTTTATGAACTCCCATCGCACCCGCAGCTTGCGAGTTGGGGTGTCTAGACAGAAACATTTCCCCTAGCAGGACCAAGGATCTGCTGAGCGACGCTGTTTGGAGGATTGACTATTCTCCGGGCGGATCGGAGTACCAGTCCGCTATTGAGCTGCATCCTTGGGAAACGGCGTGTAGCCGTTGCGCCAGAACTGCACCGCGGCCATAGCTGCCAAAACCACGGCACCGGCCAAGGTCACAGTCTGCATAAAACCTTGTTGTTCTGTCAGTACCTGATAGATCCCCAGGTAAGCCCATGCAATAGGAATTGGGAAGATGGCATTCCGGTGCTGCGTGAGGACACCAACCGTCAGACCCAGAGCAACGAGCAGAATGATGCTTCCCCAAGTGGGCTCAGCAAATCCCCAACCTGCCCACTCTCGCTGCACCAGCCAAGCTGCAATATTGACGACGGTGGCGATGAAAAGCCAACCACCGTAAAATCCGAAGGCCAATGGCAGCAGCCACTGCCTACCCGATTGGATGGTTCTCAGTCTTTGGTTGATCAAGGCCAACACAATGACAAATCCCAAAATGAGAATCGTCGATAGACCTAACTGTAGGTAAGAGAATGCCACGATCCAGCCAATGTTGAGCAACGATGAGAGCCAGAACAATGGAGAGATTTTGTCTATAGCCTGCCCATAATAGGTGTCACTGCTCTTCACGATCATCGTTACAACACCTAGGATCAGAAGCGTGTAAATGAGTCCCCAAATTCCGAAGGTAGCCGGCCCCGGCGTGATCAGAGTCGGGAATCGATCAGATACTTCCTGCTGGGATAGATTGTTGATAATCCCCG
>SLOZ01000321.1 GCA_007132255.1 Limnochordia bacterium
ATACCTCTTCCTCCCCGGCCCTGGCTACATTGGTATAGCTCAATTGCAGAATCTTCTCTTCTGAGAGTTCGTCTTGGCTGAGCTCGCCGGCCACGCGCCCTTGACTCATGACGATAACACGAGTACAAAGCCCGATAATCTCTGGCAGTTCTGAGGATACGACAATGACTCCCATTTCGTCAGCTAACGCATGTATCAACTCATAGATATCACTGCGAGCCCCAACATCAATTCCTACGGTGGGTTCATCGAAGACGATGAGCGAGTTGTTGCGCCCGATCCATTTGGCAATGACGACCTTTTGTTGGTTACCGCCGCTTAAAAACCGGAGATACTGCTTCAAAGACGGCGTCTTGATGGCCAGTTTATCCACCAGAATCCTGGTTTCTGAATGGATCTTCCGCTTATCCAGCCGCTGAAAGCGTTTCCGCCACCGATCGAGGTTAGGCAGAGAGACATTCTCACTGACATTCATACCCAAAACCAAACCAGCATCTCTGCGATCCTCCGGGATGAGGGCCATACCTCGTTCCATCATCTGCCGCGGATTCTTGGGCCGAATTGGCTCACCCATGAATTCTACGGTTCCTTGGGTCAAAGGACGCAGGCCAAAGAGGCTTTCCATAAGTTCCGAACGTCCGGATCCGATGAGTCCAAAAAAACCAAGTATCTCGCCTTTCTTCAGTTGAAAGGATACATCCCTGAACCTTTGTCCCCACAGATGCTCGACACGAAGAATGGTCTTTTGAATACCGTGCCTGTCCCTATGTTCAGGAAAGCGATGTCGGGCCTTTTTCCCCGTCATGAGGGAGATCAGCTGGTCCTTGGTGGTGTCGGCAATGCCGAGATCGCCCACGTTTTCTCCGTTTCGCAGCACGGTCACCGTGTCCGCGATCTGGAAGATTTCCTCCAACCGATGGGAGATGTAAATGACGCTGACGCCCTGGTCCTTCATGAGCCGCAGGCTGCTGAATAAGCTCTCGATTTCGTCATTGGTTAAGGCCGCGGTTGGTTCGTCTAGTACCAATAGCTTGGCTTCGAGCATGAACGCTTTGAGAATGGCAACCAACCACCGGTCTGCACTGGATAGACTCATAACCGGCCGTTCTAGATCCAGCGTAAAACCGAATCTGGAAGCCAGCTCCTGCACCTTTGCCCTCATAGCGCGTCGAGAAAATCCCAGCCCCTTCCGGGGATACTCGTGTCCCAGATAGATGTTCTCAATGGCATTGAAGTAAGGAACGAGATTGACGTCTTGATGGATGAACGCAAAGCCTAACTCTTTGGCCTGAAGGGGACTGGTCACCTGCTCGGGCCTGCCGTCTAGCAGGATTTCGCCCTTGTCTGCCTGGTAGATCCCGGCCAGGATCTTGATCAATGTGGACTTCCCCGCTCCATTCTCACCAATTAGGGCTCGAATCTCACCGGGGGCTATGGTTAGGTCAACGTCATGGAGAGCTAGGACTCCGGGAAATCGTTTCGTGATCTCCTTCAGTTGCAATAGAGCCGTCATGGACATCACCCTTCTTGCTTGAAATAGGCTGTTCTGCAGCGAAGTGCAGAACAGCCTATATTCTACCTGGTCGAGCTAATCGAGCTAATCGAGGAAGTCATTGACGTTGGTTTCGGTAATCAGAATGCTGGGTGCAAACACGATGCGATCCTCTATCTGTTCGCCAGCAAAGACCATCCGAATCTGCTCCACAAGAATCCTTCCCATAGCGTCAAAGTCTTGGCGAACCGTAGCCTTGATGGGCGAACCCTCCCGCAGCATCTCTAGGGCCTGGGAATTACCATCGATACCAACCACGACAATATCATCGGCTCGACCGGCTTGTTGAATGGCTAAAGAAGCGCCAATCGCCGGCTCATCCCAGGCGGCCCAGACACCAACGATGTCGGGATTCGCAAGGAGGATAGACTGCATCGCATTCATGGAATCCTCAATGGGTCCCGGTACTTGCACAAAGTGCTCAGCGACAACCTCGATATCGGGTCGAGACGCTGCAACCGCATCAAAAATGACTTCCCGTTGGTACACCCCAGGATGGGCTGAATGGTAAAACTTCACAACCTTGCCACTGCCAATGCGGTTCAGCAGATAGGACACGTTCTGCGCCGCTAAGACGTAGTTGTTGGAGGTGACATTCATCTGCATACCTTCAATTAAGGCTGCATCACCACCGAATACGGGAATCCCTTGTTGTACAGCTTTCTCGATTTGACTTCGCACCTGGTTAGGATCACCCATGCCCATAACAATGGCGTCGGTACCTTGGGCTAGGACATCCTCCCAGCGGTTGGCCAGTTCGTTGAAGTCGCCCCGGGTATCGATGACCGTTACCCGCCAGCCTTCGGCTTCCGCATACCCGCGAAAGGCTTGGATCATTTCATTCGTGGTGACGGACTGCAAGTACGGTGTCAGTACGGTAACGTTCTTCTGCTCTGCCAAACCACCAGTTCCGATGCTGCCTACGAATAACAGAATCAACACAATTGACAAAACTCTTTTCATACTCTCATGCCTCCTTATGAGTCTACAGCCGCTCGGATGGTTCCGAGGTCGATGCCCGATAACAAGGCTTGTCCGGCAATGTGGTGATAAAGTGTCTTCGCTAGCACCCAGTGCGAGACTTGGAATCCCCTTAGTAGGGATTTCGCCGAGGTCTTCGGTTTGAGTATGACCGTGATCCAAAAAAACCAACACATTCTTAGGTGTCCACGTCCACAACAGCATTTGAGCGCACAACGAGAACGGCAAACTCTCGTTAACTGGGATTTCCGTGACCACATCTGGCTACGACTTCTCTATGCCGAGAGTCTTGGAGGGGACATCCAGCCCTGCCACCACTGAATCGCTCGACTGTATTCGTTTGAATTCATCAAACTTTGTCAAAATCCTTCTAATTTTGTGCGACACACGGGATTTCTTCCCACTCTCTGGATGGGTTGCTCTGTCCCCATGTGTTTACGAAAGACCCACAGGCAGCGATGTTGTCGAGTCAAAGGTCTGGGGTTCAACAAAACCGGGGTCCGGCGATTACCAGTATGGCTTCACGCCACCTCGGATGAAGAAACACATTCCAACCTCTTCCAGACGCTAGCCCAAGATAAGGGAGACCGCACTGTCAAGACACGGGACGTGAGGTACGCACGCCCTGCTAGCAGGCCTGTTACACATCCGGGTTCCAGCGCTCAAAGATGGCAGTTCAGCTCGGAGAAACCCCTGTTGAAAGGCGTTTCGAGCTCAGTCGTAAACCACGCATTGTTCTCAATGAAACGGGTCTGCAAGGAACGTGCTGCTTTTCCCGGTATCCCGAGCAAACTTATGCCGAACACTTCGGTGAAATCGCTGCTAAAGCGATTTCGAGTCTCTTGTTTTGAACTCGCCAGGGTACTTTATCAACACGCTTCTAAGTAAGCTGCCTGAAGGAATACACCGGTTCCAAAGCGAACTGAATTCTTATAGCCATACTCTAGGCGCCGTCACCATGCAAATGGACGCGGCAAATAACCCTAGGCGGGTTCCTTGTTTGAACGTTTCGCGGACTGCGGGCAACCATGACGAGCCTGTTCGCGCAGCCCGTTCGCGCCTGAACCTACTCTGGCACGATCCATATCTGACCATCACAGAAAGGAGTGACCTCTGTGGCTGATATATTCCGCATTGAGCAAAAGCACCAGCGCCGGCCCTATACCATGCCCGAAGAACATCTCCACAGCTACTTCGAAATCTACTATCTGCTGTCAGGGGAACGCTACTACTTCGTGGAAGATCAGATCTATCACGTGCACAGCGGTTCGTTGGTGCTCATTCCACCTCACGTCGTCCACCGCACCACCAATGTCCGTCCGCAATCCCATGAACGAATCCTGATCCATTTTGGACCAGAATACTTAGAAACTCGGATCCCCGCTCTAAAAAGTTACCCCCTCCTGGACCCCTTTTACCGGGGGAACAAAATCATCCGCCTCAACGCCAATGAACAACGCACCATCGAAGGGATTCTAGATAAGGCCCTGGCCGAAGCAAAACAGCAGAGGCAGCATTATGAACTTTACCAAGCGCTCTTGCTGTCGGAGCTTCTTTTGAACATCGGACGAATTGAACTGTCTCCAGAAAACAACAGTGTCGGTGAGCTCAGTCCCATGCACATCCGGGTACACAATGTCATTCGCTTCGTACGCGAGCACCACGAAGAATCCCTTCGCCTGTCGGCGTTGGCCGAACGCTTCTTTGTTAGCCCATCCTATCTCAGCCGCGTCTTCAGGCAGGTCACTGGTCTGACGCTGGTGCAGTACATCAACAACGTCCGCATCCGCCAAGCCATGGAACTGCTGAGTAAGAGCAATCTTTCCGTGTCTGAGGTGGCTGAGGCCGTAGGCTACGAAACGCAGACGCATTTTTCGCGGATATTCAAAAGGTTTATGGGCATGACACCGATGCAGTACCGAAAAGCGAACCGCAGAGACCGAGCATAAGCATCCCCTCAGATCACTCCCGGCAAGTTCAGTTCGCGGGCGAAGTGGCAGGCTGCGTGATGTTCTTCATTATCCTGCCCCACATCGATCAGGGCGGGTTCTTCGGCGCGACACCTGTCCACTGCGTAACGGCAGCGCGGAGCGAAGGAACAGCCCTCACGGCCCCCGCTTACGTCCGTCACTTCACCCCGCACCACGGAGCGGTTCCACTGCGAATCGGGGTCGGCGTCAGGGACCGCTGCCAGAAGAGTCGCACTGTAGGGATGTTTTGGACTATGATAGAGCTGATCGACGTCGGCAATCTCGACGATTTTCCCGATGTACATCACCGCCACTTGATCACACAGGTACCGGATGACGCTCAGGTCATGTCCGATGAACAGATACGTCAATTCGAGCTGATCTTGCAGATCCAATAGAAGGTTCAATACCTGTGCCTGCACCGACACATCCAAAGCCGACACCGCCTCGTCGGCCACCACCAGGGAAGGATTGAGGGCCAAGGCGCGGGCGATCCCAATCCGCTGCCGCTGACCGCCACTGAAGGAATGCGGGTAGCGCCGCATATACTCGGCACGGAGACCCACCATCCGCAGCAGTTGCTCAACCCGCTCCTGCTGTGCTTGCTTGGTGTGGCCATGGGCCTTGAGTGGTTCAGCCACGATATCAAAGACGGGCATGCGCGGGTTCAGGGCAGAATATGGGTCTTGAAACACCATCTGGACATCGGCTCTGGCCTTCTTGAGTTCAGCAGCGTTGAG
>SLOZ01000307.1 GCA_007132255.1 Limnochordia bacterium
TACTCGTTTTCTATCTTACGGTTGCGACTTCTTTCCGATCGCACGAGAAGCTTTGGCCCGTTAGGATCTTTAATTGCTTCGGCAAGCAATTCATAGATATCTGCTTCTCGATCTCCAATACTCACAATAGTCGTATCTGGACATAGTCGTTGGATCTCGGAGACTTTTTGAAAGCTACGAAGCCATTTCATGCTTTCTTTTTGTTCAATAGGTAATTGCTTCTTTCTCTTGCTTTTACCAATGTCTTCGGGATCTCTAGCCCAGCACTGCGCATCTAATATACCTAACGGTGTTCCGTCTTCTGTGAAGGCCATAGTATCATGCAATATAAGACCCAGTCCACCATAACCTTCAGCGTTTGTTGGGCCTAAGCCTTCGGTCATCGGGCGCGTATTGTAGTCTAACGTGGTTGTATCTTGAGGAGCAAGTACCACCGAGTGCTTTTTCATACGTTCTATAGTAGCTTCGGTATGTGCTGTTAATAGTACGTCCATGGATACCTCCTTGTTCTGAAAGAAGCGATACGCCCCAATAGTTTTTGCCTTTGAGCCGCAAGCTTCTGTGATACCTTTTTCGCAGTTGTTATAAAAATCCTGGGCTATGGTGAATAAGCGCCGCTTTAAACGTGGATCAAAGAGACGAATGGTACCAAATTCTTCTTCCGCCCAGTTAGCAGGATTTTCGATCGGCGCCACATCGCCTAAGTGGATACTCGGCGCATCGCAAAGAATTTCGCGCCAACCAGGTCGTAGAGGCCGCAAGAATATCCGTTTCGGGATTCCATCCCGACGGCCAGCACTATCACCGGTCTAACGCTAATGATAAAGCGTGCGATGCCAAGGTGGGAATATGCACGGAGGGCGCAATTAAGAAACGCGCATTCAGCACCACCTTATCCAGATGGGTACGTCGAGCAAGTTCCGCCCATCCAATATATGTATCACGGGCTGCTAATGCCCAGCAAGCAGAAGTAAAGGCCAAGGCTCCAACGGGGCAAATGTTGAGCTCACGACAAGATAGCGCATTTGAGCAGCACAAAGACCCTGAATGCCCAGATAGTGGTGGGTTTCCACTAGCGAACGCCACACCTTGGATTCATGGCTATACCTACTCATAATCGGCTCAATGGTAACCATGCCTAATTCCGATAATGAGCAGGAGATCTCGGGAACGTCAACACGAAACATAGATTCAGCGGGGTGATTAAAGGCGTACGTCTCGGATACCGCTGGCACGCGAATGACACAACGTTTATTCAGCTCCGACAGAGCTTTTCGGCAACTCATATCCTTCAGTTTGCCATTAGGGAAAAGCCAATTTTGACGTTCACATACCCGCTGGGACAATTCGCGACGAGAAATTGTTGGTTCCACGTCCACTGTCTCCCAATATATGAAATTAGCGATTCTGTAAATCAAGACCATGAATTATCATGGCTCTATTCTATCGGGTTCTTATCCCGGTGTTAAGTGTGTGTCACGAATAGACCTAAAGGAAGGGGTTTTACACCGAGCTTGGTAAACTGCGTTAACCGCCCTGCCGCCCGAAGAATACGGCGTGATCTGACACCGAGTACGGAGTTAATGCGTCAGGTTTTGGTGTTGAAACACGTCGATGGAACAGGAGGCCATGTCCACGGTTAGACTCGCCGTTTGTCATGACTGCAAAAACAGCTCGGCTGCCAGACGTTTTCCTTCCGCTGTGAGATAACGGCTTTCAATGGCGGCCTTGGGAACCTTTGTTGAGCCAGTGCGCTGGTATTGATTGGGCAAATTGACCAACCAATCAGCATCATAAAGGATCGCGAAATTGGTCGTTTGGATACGACCCGGCGAATGATGATGGGCTACTATACTGCATACCTCTTCGATAAGGTCATCAGAGAGCTTCAGTGATTCCATGATTCCCCGGACAATGGGTGGACCTTCGATCTCTTGGTAATGTCCCGCACCACTGCCGTGCTTGCGTTCGGCTTCCACGATGCCGATGTCGTGCATCAAGGCGGCTGCAAGCACTACGTCAGGGTCAATATCTGTGGAACTCATGCGAGATAGCAATTGCTCAGCGTATGCTGTGACCTGCAGCGTGTGTTCAATGAGATCTTTCCGTTGATCAAAATAACCCTTCATAGCATCTGTCAAAGCACTGTGATCCATTTTGCATCGTCCCTTCATCAGTGTACCCCAACCATAGCATGGGGGATGACTGCAGTCAACGCCAGCCGATTGCAGCTGGCGATAAGGGTGGGTGAACGATGGAACAGAAATACGGGTTTTTTCATCCAACACGTATTTTTGTGGTATACTTAGGGAGAGAAAGCGCCAGCTGTAGTCGTTTCTACGGCTTGTAGTCTATTAGCATGGAGAGTGATGGAACTATGCGTCAACGAGCACAGGTAGTTCGCACTGAAGGCAGCACGGCATGGGTTAAGGTCGTGGATCCGTCAAGAGGTTGTGGCGAATGCAGCGGCTGCATCCGTCTAACCCCCAAACAAAAGGCCGAGGATCAGCTCTATCAAGTGGAAAATCCAGTGAAGGCTGGCATCGGTGATTGGGTCATTTTGGACCAACCCACCAGAGAGTTGGTGAAGGCCGTGGTTGTTCTCTATGGTCTGCCCTTGATAGGGCTTCTGGGCGGATACGCCATTGCCTTTTGGCTCCTGCAGTCGGATGCTCCAGCTGGACTGGGGGCTCTAGCGGGTCTCATTGCTTCCGTATTTATAGCTCGTCCCATTGCTCGTCGGGCGGCTGCCAAAGCCCAATTTCCGCAGGTGGTTTCCAGAGCCTGCTCATAGTGTGCGAGACACCGACTCGGTCGTTCGGTGTCTTTTTTTCCGTAACAAGACTTGTTCAGACCCGTAAGATTCTTGCCGATACATAAAAACAGGGTGGTGATACGATGGTAACCGGACAGCAGCCCATAATTTTCGGCCGTGGTTTGAGCACGCATTGGCAGCAAACGGCACCGCGACTTGGAACCAAGCTGAGAGCTGTGGTCGTGGAAATGGAAGGTCAGCGAGGAATTTTAGATATCGAGGGATATTTGATGCGCATTGAGACACAGCTGCCGCTGCAGGAAGGCGATGCTGTGCGCCTTCTGTACATGGGCCGAGAGCGGGGTCAGATCCATCTGCAGCTCCTAACAGGAGATCCCGCCCTGCCGACTGGTGAGCAAGAGGCTGGGCCCACCGCAATACCGGAACGACTCCTGAGTCAAACACAGGCTATCACCCAAGGTCTGGTAGCGTTTAAGCTGCCTGTAACCGAAAATCATATAGCAGCTCTGCAAAAATTGCTGCCAAATCCGGAACACCAGGATTTCTATCCACGGTTAGCGGCGGCCATTTCGTTGATGCAGTCACGATTACCGGTGACTCGAGCGGCAGTGGAAGCTGTGTTGGCAGCTCATCAGAGACATCTTCCGACCACGCAGCCCGACGCGCTGCCTTTAGCGGTCCCGACATTGGAACGGAATGTAGGGGGCGCTGGGGGTCAGCCTGCTGCCAACGGGTCCATGGCGCCGCCAACTGGACTAGCTGCAGGTGCAACCGCTCCACCAGACGCCACAGGCCGAGACGGGAAACCGGTGCAGGGGGATACGCCGGTCAGCTTGCCCAGCACGGGATCAAGTGACCGCGCTGAACGGACTGGATTGCAGCAAGCAGAGCATTCCCGGATGCCACAGCCCTTTCCCAGAGTGGTTGCGGGGGGGACATTTGCTGGACCGCAGCCATCGCAGTTGTATCGCCATCATGCAGCAGCTGTGAGACCATTGGAGGCCGAAGCCGCTCGGTTTTGGCACGAGCAGCCTGCAGTGCCACCCGTATTCGCTGGTGTTTCACAGATGCTTGTCGAGCCCGCGGCCTTGCGGTTCACGCCGCTGTTGGCAGCCCTTTTTACCGGACCCTGGGATACACCTGTTTGGACGTTGGAGTTTCAAAGTGGCAGTGGTGTTCGGCCAACACCGGAGCAGTCGACTGCAATCGGACCAGCGCCGTCCCGTGAAGGTGCCGAAACCTCTGCGAAGCAAGCCTTTGGCTCGCATGGCACAGCGCAACCAAACATGCCAGGCGAAGGCGGCGTTCCGCGCAATCGTTTAGATACCGGAATGAGCGCTCAGAGTGGGGTTGTGGCGAAGCCAGATTCGCGCATCACCTGGAGTGGCCGTTTGCTGCGGAGTCAGCTGCACTTTTTCATTGATAGCGGTGGTCAAAGAGGTCAGGGCCCAGCAGCGAGCTCAACGCATACGCCGGCCAGCTCTCCGCCACAAGCAGTGGTATCACAACCGGCCAGCGGCCAGGACGAGTCTTTTCCTACCCGTGGATTAGAAAGCATGCAGACGGTACAACAGCAGCGACCTTTGACGGAAGAGTCGTTGACCGCCAGCCTGACGTCGCTGCTGCTGCAACCTGCGGCTGGAGGCCCAGGACTGCAGAGCCTGCTGATGAGTGCCGAGCATCCATCGATCTTTCAACTCTTAGCAGAATTTGGCGAACAGCAAGAGTCTTTGCCGCAGCCGAGCACAGAAGCGGCTTCCGTGGCGCAGGCTGCTGCTCGCCTTTTGCAGTGGACTGGCGAAGAAAAGCTGCATATGCTGCTGCAGCAGCGCAGTGGTGCCGATGGTATCTTGGAGATAGCCCTTCCGGTCCAGTGGCAGAATGCAGCGGAGACAGTCCACATCCGCTGGAAGACGATGAAGAGCCATTGGCGATCAGCTCAGGAGACAGCGAGCAGCAAAACCACGGTGCAGATCCTGGCTGGACTACATGATGCCTGGCTGTTTGTAGAAGCGAGCCTGCAGTTGCCGTCGCTGGATCTAGAGTTTGCCAGCGATAATGCTCAAACACTGCGCGATCTAGAACGAAATCGCAGTCTGTTGGAAACAGCGCTGCGCCAACACCAACTACGAGTGAATCACTGGGAAACCAAGGCCGAAGCAGCCTTAGAGCGCTGGCATGCCGGAGCCAGGGAACAGAACCCAGTCCAGTTGATCCGCCAAACGCCCGTGCCATCATTGGATCTAAAAATATAGCACAGTACAATGGGCACGAGAAGGATGGTCATAGACCCCATGCCTGAAGACAGGGGCTTGAAAAAGAGCCCCGCTACGGCCCTCCTAAGCCTTAACAGGCTGCGTTATCCCGGTCATGATACCCTGGAGTGCTTCTCCAGCTCCAGGCTCTATCGTCCAGTATTAAACAGCAAGTAGGGGTTTACGAGCAGTGTGCTGGACGCA
>SLOZ01000092.1 GCA_007132255.1 Limnochordia bacterium
TCAAACCATCAAGTGCGAGTCGGCAAAGACAGTTTTTCGATTAATTTCCCCTTGCTGTTTCCAGTGCTCGCAGCCTTTGGACCGGCTTGGGGGTTTATTCTAGCTGCGGTCGGACTTGTTTCCCGTGATGAGCTGGAAGATCCTAAGGTTATTTTCTTGTTCAATCGGTCCGTTCTTGGCTTTTCGGCCGCCGTCAGTGGTGCTGCATTCCTATTGACTGGGGGCATTGATTCGTTTGTTGTTGCTTTGTTGGTAGCTGTAACCACATATTCATTGGTGAATTTGGGATTCTTTTACGCCGCCAAGCGTTTTGCAGGCCAAAGCGACGGCGTTGTTGGTTCCATCATCGAAAGCATCAAGACTATCCTGCCCTCCTTTGCATTGGCAGCACTGTTTTATTACGCCTATTTCTTTTTCGATGTATTCGGGGTCATTGGTGCTTATTACATATTCATCACCATACGCTCCGGTGCTTTGTTCGGTCACTTGGAGATTAACTATAGGGTTTCGTTGATCAAATCCATTCTGCGGGCCGTCTATGCCAAAGACCAAGACTTGATGGCCCACTTAGAGAGTGTTGCCCACTATAGCAAGAAGCTAGCCAAGCGCTGCGGATACCCTCGCTGGAAACTGCAGCTTCTGGATGAGGCTTCGTATTTCCATGATATCGGCAAACTGGAAATTTCCGATTTCATCTTGAAAAAGCCCGGCAAACTTACCGACGACGAGTATTTCCAGATGAAGACCCATCCAGAGAAAGGTATGCGGTTTCTCCAGGAGATCCCGCTGCCGCAGAGCCACAAGTCCCTGGTGGAGAATATTGCGCTCTATCACCACGAACGCTTTGACGGGCACGGCTACCCCAATGGCCTGCAGGGTGATGACATTCCTCTGGAAGCCCGGATTGTTGCGGTGGCAGACACGTGGGATGCCATGGTAGGGCAGCGGTGTTATCGCAAACCCATGCCCACAAGTGACGCCATTGCCGAACTGCGCAGAGTCAAAGGTACCCAGTTGGATCCTGATCTGGTGGATCTCTTTGTCGAGATCATTGAGTCGGAAGAGACGGTGGGAGCGATTGCGCGCTTACCGAAGACTGCTCGAGTAAGCACGGAGTCCAGCAAGGGGGCATAAACCATGCAGAGGCTCATGCAACACTGCCAGAGCAAGGATCCCTATGCTGACTTGCAGCTGCCAGAACCATCGACAGCAAGACCTTATGTCCTAATGAACATGGTTAGTTCTGTGGATGGTAAAGCCACCGTAGGTGGCAGTCTCCAGCCAGGCAGTTTGGGTTCGCGAACCGATCGATTCGTTATGGACTGCATTCGGTCGCATGTCGATGCTGTCATCTGCGGAAGTTCGACAATCCGAAACCATGCTCACTACCTAGGTGTGCGCAGATCCTTTGAGCGTTTACGTACAGACCGGGGCCTAGAGCCACAGCCACTGACCATAATCATGACCAACAGCGGTGAGCTTCCTCTGGAGTCGCCGCTCTTTCAAGAGGCACCGCGTCGCCCGATTGTTCTCGGCTCTAACGCAGTTTCGCTAGAGCACCAAACCGCGATTCAAACCACCGCCGACTTCGTAAGCTGTGGTCAAGAAGCTGTGGACGTTTCTGCCGCCCTGCAAATCCTACGCCAACAATTTGCCGTCAAATGGCTGCTCGTAGAAGGCGGTCCCAAGGTCAATTACCAGTTTTTCCAAAGCCTCGCTGTGGATGAAGTCTTTTGGACGGCGGCACCACTGATCAGTGGTGGTCAACTGGATTTGACCATGGTCATGGGTCCGGAACCACTGCGGCCCATACCTCGTCTGAACTTACAGTCGGTTTTTTGCGAAGCATCCGAACTGTTTTTGCGCTACACTGTAGAGTATGACCCACCATCAAATTCTTAGGAGGAATGCACCTGTGATTCGTACCGCGATTTTGAGTACTTGGCACGTCCATACTAAGGACTATACTCGCCAAGCCATGGAAAATGCGAACATCGAACTGAAGGTCGTTTGGGATGACAACGTGGACAAAGGCAAGAGCTTTGCTGCTGATTGGGACCTTCCCTTTGAATCCGATTTGGACACCGTTTTGGCTCGGGAAGACATTGACGCGGTGATCGTGGATACCCCCACCAACCAACATCCTGAAGTACTCGTCAAGGCTGCCGAAGCAGGCAAACACATCTTCACCGAAAAGGTATTGGCCATTACCAGTAAGGACGCTGGCAAAATTGCCAAGGCCGTCGAAAAGGCCGGCGTGAAGTTTGTCATTTCTTTCCCGCACCGCACCATGCCGCATAATCTTTATGCCAAACAGGTAGTTGAACAGGGCGTGTTGGGGAACATCAGCCTAGTACGGATCCGCAACGCCCACAACGGCGCTTCTGCTGGTTGGCTTCCGGAGCACTTTTATGATCCTGAAACCTGCGGTGGGGGCGCAATGATCGACCTTGGTGCACACGGCATGTATCTGCCGCTGTGGCTCTTGGGTCGTCCGGAAAGCGTTCAGGCAAGTTTCACGTACATCACAGGCCGTAAAGTGGAAGACAATGCCGTGGCCGTTATGAAGTTCCCTGGCGGCGCCATGGCCATTAATGAAACTGGCTTTGTGTCGCAGGATAGTCCGTTTTCCTTGGAAGTCTATGGCGACAAGGGCTGTCTATTCGTTCTCGGCCCAGATCGCAATGTGCGCCTCAAACTAGAAGGCAAGGACTGGGAAACTGTCACCGACCTGCCGGACACCCTGCCCAGCGCCATGGAGCAGTGGGTTGCCGCTATTCAGGATGGTACTCCTGTCAAATTTGACATGGATGCTGCCTTGGCTTTAACTGATGTCATGGAAGCTGCCTATGTGTCCCACGAAAAAGGTAAAACAGTAACTCTTTAAGGAGTAGCTTTCCTACGTCTTGTAGACTTTGGTGAAGAGTGTCAGTTCTCACCCAGACGCTGTTGGCGGTATTCGTTGGGTGCTAGACCTACGATTTTTTTGAACGCCCGCGAAAATGTGAACGGATCTGTATAGCCGACAGACCGAGCTATGTCACCAACACTTAGGGCTGTGGAGATTAACAACTCCACGGCCTTTTGCATACGATATTGCAGCAGATACCGGCGAGGCGATATCTGCATGGCGCCGCAGAACAGAGTCGTGAAGTAACTGCGATTCAACCCCACATAGTGGGTGATATCCGTGATCTTGATCTGACGGGAGTAGTTGCGGTCAATATACTCCAAAGCCTGGCTGATATAATACTCTTGAGGGGTCAATCGCGACTGCGACATGCTTTGGCCGCCAACGCAGCGCTGCAACTCACCCAAAAGCAGATACAGCTGGCCTTGAACCCGCAGATCACTGCCTGCCTCCCCGCTGCGAATGTCGAGCAGCTGTTCCATTAAGGAATAAATGGCGCTGTCAGAACCCAGTGAGACAACGGGGTTCGAGCGGTTTAGTCCCAAACCGCGCACCAGTTCTTGAGCTCTCGTTCCTTCAAATCCCACCCACCAGTACTCCCAAGGGTCGACCGCATCCGCTTGGTAGAAGGTAACTTCCCGAGGTGGTATCAAGAATCCCTGGCCTGCCTTTAACGAGTACTGGCGGCCGTGAATCCGAAAACTTCCCTGCCCGGAACGGATGAAGTGGATCAGAAAATGGTCCCGCACAGCTGGACCGAAAGAATGGTCTTTCTCACAAACTTCCATACCATAATGGTAGACCTGTAGTTCTTGTTCCTTTGTCGATGGCTGCAGATACGTCTGCCGCATGAATGGTCACTCCCATCACCCAACATTCTGCTATGTACTTCTCGCAATTTGCCATTAACACCTGCAGCGTTTTTCTTTACAATATAGACATGGTTCAATCATACAAAAGGAGGATTTCCATGCCAAAAATTACCTTTATCGGCGCCGGCAGTAGTGTTTTTGCCAAAAATGTACTCGGTGACTGCCTTTTGACGCCAGCTTTGCGTGAATCGGAGTTTGCTCTCTTCGATATCGATCACGAGCGGCTCCGCGATTCAGAACTGATGCTGAAGAACATCAACAAAAACACTGGTGGCTATGGCACAATCAAAGCCTACAAGGACCGTAAGGAAGCACTGCGGGGAGCCGATTATGTCATCAATGCCATCCAGGTGGGCCTCTACGAACCCTGTACCGTCACGGACTTTGAGATTCCAAAGAAGTACGGCCTCCGTCAGACCATCGCCGACACCTTGGGTATTGGCGGTATTATGCGCGGCCTGCGGACGATTCCGGTTATGTTCGACTTCGCCAAGGATATGGAAGAAGTATGTCCCGATGCTTGGTTTTTGAACTACACCAATCCTATGCCGATTCTTACCGGTGCCATGCTGCGCTATACCGGGGTAAAGATGGTGGGTCTTTGTCACAGTGTGCAAGTGTGCGTTCCGCATCTGTTAGAACCTTTAGGTCTTCCCACTGACAATGTCCAATCGAAGATCGCAGGAATCAACCACATGGCTTGGCTGCTGGAAGTAAACCGCAACGGTGAAGATCTGTATCCGGAGATCAAGCGGCGGGCTTTGGAGCGCGAAACGCCCCATAACGACATGGTCCGTTACGAACTGATGAAGCAGTTCGGCTACTACGTGACAGAATCCAGTGAGCACAACGCTGAATACCATCCATATTTCATTAAGGACAAATATCCCGAGTTGATCGAACGTTTCAATATTCCGTTGGATGAATATCCACGCCGCTGCATCAGACAGATCGCTCGCTGGGGCAAGATGCGTGAAGAACTTGTAGAAAACCACGACCTAACTCACGAGCGCAGCCACGAGTACGGCTCGTATATCATGGAAGCCATGGAGACCGACACACCGTACAAGATTGGCGGCAACGTCATGAACACCGGGCTGATCACCAATCTGCCCAGCGAAGCGGCTGTGGAAGTACCTTGTCTAGTGGATGCCAGCGGTGTCCAGCCGTGTCATGTGGGTGCCCTGCCGCCGCAGTTGGCCGCATTGAACATGACCAATATCAACCCTCAGCTGCTGACCATCGAAGCCGCTGTAACCCTCAAGAGAGACCATATCTACCAAGCAGCCATGTTAGATCCTCATACGGCATCGGAACTATCGATCGATGATATCCGGGCCATGGTGGACGAACTCATTGAAGTACATGGCGACTGGCTGCCCAAATACAAGTAACCGTTGACTTTTTATTCCAAGGTAAACTGCAGCGCCCGCTTCCCGGAATCTCCGGAA
>SLOZ01000319.1 GCA_007132255.1 Limnochordia bacterium
CTGGAGGCCTTGGCATTGATGGAATCTGATGTCATTACCGATCAGGTTACTGCATTGTCGCGGTTGGTGTTTGAAGATCCCACGATTCAGTGGGAGGAAACTAAGGATTTAACCGAGGAACTGGAAACCCTGCAGGATCAGTTGGCGGACCAACTGGCCCGTCGCAGTGTGGAAGACGATTTGGAAAAGAAGATAGCCGCCAAGATGCAGGAGCGCCATGAAGATTACATCAAAGAGATCCGCAGCCAGTTGCTGAAGGAAGAAGCGGGTCCGGATAACGCTTACACGAATAAAAAACTCAGCGATCTTGAGGCCTTGGAAGAGCGAACGTTGGCGCGCTCGGCCCTCGAAGCCATGCGACCCCAGACACTGGAGGATGTGGTGGGCCAGGATCCAGCGGTACGATCATTGATGACCAAGTTGAGCTCCCCCTTTCCTCAGCATATTCTCCTCTACGGACCTCCCGGTGTGGGCAAGACTACGGTGGCTAGATTGGCACTGCAGGAAGCAAAGCGGCGTCAACACACGACCTTTGATGCGGAAGCACCCTTTGTCGAGGTGGACGGATCCACCATGCGCTGGGATCCACGCGAGGTGACGAACCCACTGCTCGGGTCCGTTCATGATCCCATTTATCAAGGGGCTAAACGGGAACTGGCCGATGGGTCGGTACCGGAGCCCAAGCCTGGTTTGGTGACCGATGCTCATGGGGGCGTGCTTTTTATCGATGAAATTGGTGAGTTGGATTATGTGCTGCAGACGAAACTTTTGAAAGTTCTCGAAGATAAGCGAGTCTTTTTTGAGTCTTCCTACTATGACCCGGACGATCCCAATGTGCCTAAGTACATTCAAAAGTTGTTTCAGGATGGAGCGCCGGCGGATTTCGTTCTGATCGGTGCCACCACTAGAGAACCCGCCGATATCAATCCAGCGTTTCGTTCCCGCTGCGCCGAGGTGTTTTTTGATCCGCTGACTCCAGTGGATATCACGGGTATTGTGGAACGGTCAGCTGAGCGCCTCGAGGTTGTCCTTGAGGACGGCGTGGCCCAGCGCATAGCGGAGTACACGATCGAAGGTCGGCAGGCTGTCCGACTCTTAGCTGATGCCTACAGTACGGCATTGTATCGTCTAGGTCCTGAACAGCAGGGGCGCGCAAATATTGCAGTGGCCGATATCCAGGAAGTTATTGAAGCGGCTCGGTTGGCTCCGTATGCCCCTGAGAAGGCCTCGGACAAATTGGAAGTGGGTCGGATTTTTGGTTTGGGTGTCAGCGGCTACATGGGTTCCGTTCTGGAGATTGAAGCAGCTGTGTTTCCGGCCAAGGAAAAGGGCAAAGGTCAGGTGCGCTTCAACGATACAGCGGGTTCCATGGCCAAAGACAGTGTGTTCAACGCCGCATCCGTTTTCCGCCGGGTGACGGGTGAAGAGCTATCAGCGTATGATGCGCATGTCAACATCATTGGCGGCGGCCGCATTGACGGGCCTTCAGCTGGTGTGGCCATCTTTCTAGCGATTCTCAGTGCAGTGCGTTCCAAGCCCCTGCCGCAGTGGGTGGCTGTTACAGGCGAAATCTCGCTGCAGGGAAGGGTAAAACCAGTCGGCGGCATCCATGCTAAACTCTACGGAGCACGCCAAGCAGGGATCAAGATCATGTTCATTCCGAAAGATAACCAACGGGAGTTATCTTTGTCTCCCCAAGGTTTGGATATCGTTGCTGTGGAGACGGTGGACGAGATCCTGGAGGCTTTGTTTCCGGAAGGCTGGCAATGAGCTAAGAAAAACACCAGACACGACCACGATCGTGGCCAGCGCCTGGTGTTTTTTGGCGTTTCGTCTAGAGTTTGCGTGCTCCTGCAGCGGCGTTGAACACGAAAAGCCTTGCCTGCAGGCCTGTTTTTGCCTGATACTCTGGCAGCACACGCTGCTCGAGATCGGCCACTTCACTGCTGGGGATCAGTGATACGGTGCAGCCGCCAAAGCCGGCGCCAGTCATACGCGCTCCGTAGGTTTCTGGATTGGCCCGCACCAGATCCACCAAAAGATCCAACTCGCGGCAGCTCACCTCGTAATCATCGCGTAAACTGTCATGGGAAGCATTCATGTACCGACCGAACGCTGGCAAATCACCCGCCTTAAGAGCGGCTGCACTATCGATGACTCGTTGGTTTTCATCCACAACGTGACGGGCCCGTTTGGCCAGGATTGCCGGCAGTTCGTCGACCTTCGGCCGCAGCTCCGGGCCAACATCGCGCAGTGAACGGAGATCTGGCTGCCACTGCTGGAGAGCCTTGACAGCGTCTTCACACTGCTGGCGCCTTTCATTATACTTAGAGTCCACCAAGCCCCGCTGCACAGCGGTATCGATAACGGCAATGGCAGCCCCTGCTTCATGGAAGGGAGCCGGAACTTTTTGGTATTCCAGGCTGCGGCAATCGAGGAACAAGGCATGGCCCGCCTCACCGAGCATGGAGATGAACTGGTCCATGATGCCGCACTGGACGCCGACAAACTGGTTTTCTGCTTTCTGTGCCAGTGTGGCCATGAGGACGGGATCTAACTGCAGTTGGTTCAGTTCATTGATGACTACAGCTGTGCCTACTTCCAGGGCCGCCGAGGACGATAGTCCGGCACCCTGGGGCACATTCCCCTGCATGATAATGTCCATACCTTGCAGCGGTGACCCAACGGCCTCTTGAATCATGAGAGCCATGCCCCGCATGTAGTTGCTCCAGCGGTGTTTCTGTGTCGGTTCGATCTCGTCCAGCGAAAACGTGTCCATAGCTCGGAAATCCACAGAGTACACTTGGACCTGGCGGTCGCTGCGTTTGGCAGCCACGAGAACGATCTTCGCATCAATGGCCATGGGCAAAACAAAGCCGTCGTTATAGTCCGTGTGTTCGCCAATCAAGTTGACTCGTCCTGGAGCTGTGACCGTAATCGCCTCTGCGGCATGGGGAAACGTTTCAGTGAAAATCTGCTGTAGGTTTGCAATGTCCATCCTTAGGAGTCACCCCGCAAACGGCTGGCCTGATCTTCGGGCGTCATGTCCGTGATGAATGTGCCGGCCCCAGATTCCACACCAGCCAAATATTTAAGTTTCGTTTCGGAACGGTTCAACGGGTAAAATTCAAAGTGGAAGTGATAGGCATCGTGCTGGCCTTTGCTGGGAGTCTGATGTAGGACCATAATGTACGGCATGGACATAGCGAAGAGCTTATCGTATTGAACCATCAGCCGCTTGAGAACACCGGCTAGATCACGCTGTTCTTCATCAGTCATCGCCGCTAAACTACCTAAGTGGCGCTTGGAATACAGGTGGGTTTCGAATGGGTAACGGGCAAAGAAGGGAACGAAGGCGGCAAAGGCATCGCCATCGACTACGATTCGCTCCTGCTGTCTTTTTTCTTCTGCCAGAATATCGCAATAAAGACAACGGCCCGTCTGAGCGTGATGTTCGCCCGCAGCCTCCAGCTCTTTTTCTACCACAGGCGGAACAAAGGGAAACGCATAGATCTGCCCGTGGGGGTGATTTAGCGTTACACCCACAGCTTCACCCTTGTTTTCAAAGATAAGAACATATTCGATGCCTTCCTTCGCTCCGAGTTCGCCATAGCGATCGGTCCATACCTGAATAAGATGATGGATATGTTCTTCGGACGCATCCGCCAGCGTGCTGTCATGCTTCGAGGAGTACAAAACTACCTCACAGATACCCTCGGCCTTGGCGGTTGGGTATAATTCACTGCCAGCCACATCGGGCTGTGGTCCAGGATACCTAAGCGACGGAAAGCGATTCTCGAAAACTACGATCTCGTAATCCTCGGCGGGCACCTCCGTGGGAAACTCGCCGGGTTTTGTGGGACACAGCGGGCAAAACTCGGCTGGCGGTTTATACGTGCGGTCTTGGCGATGGCCAGCCACAACCACCCACTGCTTTAGCTGGGGATTCCAGCGTAATTCAGACATAGTCATTCTCCCTTCTGCGGTGTTGGTTCATCAAAGGTGTAGAATATGATTTTGCGGCCGTCATCTTTCGTTACTATTGTCTTTTTCACATCCAAGACCTCCTATCATAGCCAGGCCTGCTGCTAACCTTGCAGCCATGCTCAACAGCGAGCAGTGCCGTGGGGTTAATCCGCAAAGCCGTCTGGGTGCTCTTTGTGCCACTGCCAGGCGGTCTCAATGATCGCTTCAAGCTTTTCATACTTCGGATCCCACTGCAAATCCTGCTTGATGCGCTCACTAGATGCGACTAGGACCGCTGGGTCCCCGGGCCGTCGTGGACTTTCCACTACAGGTACCTGTTTGCCAGTGACCCGTTCCACACATTGGATCACTTCTCGCACCGAAAATCCTTGGCCACTGCCGAGGTTGTAAGCCGTTGTCTCACGGCCACGAGCCAGCGCGTCTAAGGCTAAGATATGGGCATCGCTGAGATCGTTGACATGGATATAATCCCGAATGCAAGTACCATCAGCTGTGGGGTAGTCGGTACCGAAAATCTGTATATGCTCTCGCTTACCAAGGAGTGTTTGGAGTATAATAGGGATGAGATGTGTTTCGGGTTGATGATCTTCTCCGATTTCTCCGGAGGGGTCTGCTCCTGCCGCGTTGAAGTAACGTAGTGACACTGATCGAACTCCAAAGGCTTCGCTGTAGCGCTGGAGAATCTGTTCCACGAACAACTTCGACTCTCCATAGGGATTGGTGGGAGCTTTAGGGTGCGCCTCATCGATGGGTACGTTGTTGGGTTCGCCGTAAACAGCAGCTGTTGATGAGAAGACCAAGTTGATGACGCCGTTTTTTACCATGGCATCCAGCAAATTCAGGGCATACGCCGTATTGTTGCGGAAGTAGAGATCCGGTCGTTCGACGGATTCGCCCACCAAACTCAATGCGGCAAAGTGAACCACTGCATCCACGGGATGTTTTTCGAATACACCCTGGATGAATGCTGGATCACCAAGATCGCCAATGTGAAGTGGTACGTCTTTGAGCGCTTGGCGGTGGCCTTTGTAAAGATTGTCCAGAACGACCACGTCGCGCCCCTGTCGCTGCAGCGCCTTAACGGTATGGCTGCCTATATAACCAGCCCCGCCAGTAACAAGTATGGCCATGTTGATGCCTCCTCGTAGGAAATTTGTCATCACAGGACACTTTGGTGTTCCGTGATGGCCTTACAAAGAACTTCTAGATAAACAGTTTACTCCCTTTGGGTAAACAAA
>SLOZ01000245.1 GCA_007132255.1 Limnochordia bacterium
AAGCTGACGATGGTTCGGAAGTCAAACAAGCCATTGCCGAAGCTCTGAAGGTCGGCTATCGCAGCATTGATACGGCCGCCTTTTACGGCAACGAGCAGGGTGTCGGTGAAGCTGTGCAGGAAGCGGCAGTTCCTCGCCAAGAGATTTTTATCACGACCAAGGTTTGGAACGATGACCACGGTCGGGATCAAACGCTGCGGGCTTTTGACAAGAGCATGGAGTTGTTGGGTCTGGAGTATTTGGACCTATATCTAATCCACTGGCCGGTTCCCAAGAAATTTGTTGAGACGTGGGGGGCCTTGGAGACGCTGTACCGTGAGGGGCGAGTCAAAGCCATCGGGGTGTCCAACTTTCAAATCCATCACCTTGAAACCCTGCTGGACGCCGGCGATGTGAAACCCATGGTCAACCAAGTGGAATTTCACCCGCTCTTGACGCAGAAGCCGCTGCTGGAGTTCTGCAAAGCCAACGACATTCAACTAGAAGCGTGGAGTCCATTGACGCGAGGGCACATTTTTACTGATCCGACCATTGTCGAGCTGGCGACTAAGCATGGTAAGACCCCAGCTCAGATCCTGCTGCGTTGGGACCTGCAGCATGGTGTTGTCACCATACCGAAGTCCGTCAAAGCGCATCGCATTGCAGAGAATGCGCAGGTATTCGATTTTACACTGGAGCAGGCTGACATGGACGCCATTGATGGCCTCAACCAGGATAAACGTTTTGGACCAGATCCTGATCATTTTGCCTAAATGGAGGTGGCAAGTATGCTGCGCGCTGTCGTGTTACTGGCATTCCTTGTGATGGTGTTGTTGGCAGCTGGTTGTGTGCCAGGCCAAGACAATTACACCAGCGAAAGTCCGGCTGGATTTCTTTCTGGAATCTGGCATGGGTGGATCGCTCCCATTACGCTGATCTGGGGATTGTTCGGTAACGTCCGCATTTATGAAACGGTCAACAGCGGTTGGTGGTACGACTTTGGATTCTACATTGCTGTGATTGGTGGGTTCGGTGGGCTGACCTTGACACGTCGACGCCGTTCCGTATGAAGCCCCTACATGGTCGGCGATTGGTTGGCGTTGTTTGTCTCTGTCTGATCCTTCTGCTGGCCTTGCCGAGCGCAGCGGCGGTTCGGCTGCTTCCCGTAGCCATCGAGCAGGGGTCGTTGACGTTTCTTCAGCCTCGAGCCTGGGAGGCTGAAGGCGATGTTGTGGTGAGTTGGGGACTGTACAATCCGCTCAGCCAATGGATCCAACCTGGAACGTTCACGCTGGAACTTTTGGATGGGGATGATCAGGTGGTGGCACGCACGGCGGGCAGCAATCTCCTGGGTCGAGCTGCGCTGGGTCCAGGCGGACGGGCCGTGGAATTTGGCCGTTTAGCGGGCGCCGCTGGGCGGGGGCAAAGGGTGCATCTGCGGATGTTTCCTTCCAATGTCCAGTTGACGCAGCCGCAAACGCCGCTGCAGGTGACGATCACCAAGTTAGAACCCTATTGGGGTGACCAGGTTCAGTTAGAGGCCGTGATCCTGAATTACGGTTCAGCCCCACTGGATTTATCGAACACCTGGCTGCAGATCGTCTTCTTTCAGCAGGATTGGGGCCTGGTAGGAACACGACCATTGTCCTTCAACCAGGTGTTGGCTGGTAACACGGAAGTTTCGCTGACCATGGTCACTAGTCCACTGCCGCCTGGCATGGGGCGTTCGGCACTGCCGACCATGAACATTTGGGCGCCGCCTGGTGTCCGTGTTGCATGGCAGCTGCCGCCGGGAACGTAAGGATTTCAACTTTGCATTGGAGGTGTGCTTCGTGAAGGCTGTCCTGCTGGCCGCGGGTTACGCTACCCGTCTTTATCCGATGACGAAGAACATGCCGAAATCTCTGCTTCCCGTGGGGGGGCAGGCCATTATTGGCCATATCCTAGACAAGATCTCTGAAGTTGCTGCTATTGATGAGGTTTATATCGTCACCAACGATCGCTTTTACCACCAATTTGCGGATTGGTTGACGGAGAACCCTCAGGATAACGTCGTACACGTGCTCAACGATGGTACCAGCAGCAACGAGACACGGTTGGGGGCACTGGGCGATCTTCAGTTGACGTTGGACCATTATGGGGTCGATGAAGATGTCATGGTTCTGGCTGGCGACAACCTTTTCGACTTCTCCCTGGAGGATTTTGTCGCCTTCTTCCGTGACAAACAGGCGGATTGCATCACCGCCCATGTTCTGGACGATCGCCGTCGGCTGCAGACATCGGGTATCATCACGGTTGACGAGGAACAGCGAGTCCTCACCTTTGACGAAAAGCCGGTGGAACCCCGCTCAAACTTGGCGGTACCGCCATTCTACCTTTATCGGCAGGCGACGCTGCCGCTGCTGCGCCAATATCTGGAGGCTGGTGAGAACCCCGATGCTCCCGGACACTTCATTCCGTGGCTCATTGAGCGCCGCCCGGTCTACGCCTACATTTTTGCCGGTGAACGCTATGACATTGGAACCCCCGAAAGTTTTGCCGAAGCGCAGGCGATTTTCTCTAGGTCGGACCAATCCTCTTGAACGCGCAAACACCACCTCCACCGAGGTGGTGTTTGCATGTGCAACGGCACAGCGTCGTCAGCGGGGCATCAGATAGAAGTAGATCGTAAAGTAGTGGAACAACGTACCAGCCATGACGAATAGGTGGAACACTTCATGGAACCCGAACTTAGCCGGTAGGATGTTAAACGCTTTCGTGGCGTAAATGATAGCGCCAATGGTGTACATAGCGCCGCCGGCGAAAATTAGGGCCACGGCCGTAGGGGAAAGGTTTTGCAGTAACTGGTACAGAGGAATCAGGGCCATCCACCCCATACCAACGTAGAGAACAGCGGTCAGTGCGCGCGGGGCTTGGATGATCCAAATCTTGAGAATAATGCCGATCAAGGCTAAGAACCAAATCACGGAAATACTGGCCCAGCGCCAAGTCCCTTCCAAGCCGCCGAACAAGATCGGAGTGTACGTTCCGGCAATCAAAACGTAGATCGACATGTGATCCACACGGCGCAGCCACTGTTGAACTTGTTCACTGGCGCGCACCCAATGGTAGAGCGAGCTAGCACCATAGAGAATGATGACACTGCTGCCAAAGATAGCACCAGTCACTAAGGCGCCGGCATCACCACGGCCAGCAAGAATCAAGAACACCAACCCAACGATGCCGGCTATAAACATCGCAAAATGGGTCAGGGTATTGACGGGTTCACGCATGCGGAGCCATTTTTCCATGCTCAATCACTCCTTAGAAGAAATGTGTTGGGTGTCGTTTCTAACACAGATAGGAACAACGAGGCTACTGCCAAGAACAAGGTTGGTTTCTGTCACGTTTAAGCCTCAAGACTTCGCATTCCTACTGTCTTTTTTTCTTCGAGATTGTTTCTCATAAATCCTCTGTAAGGGTATCTTTAATGCGAACTTAACACACACCGCGGGCCAGCTCCCAGCAGGGAGGAAACCTTACGGTTCATAGAGAACTAACATACAGAAGAGGGATTGGAGGAGATTGTATTGGCTGTTGTGACCATATCCCGCGAAACCTGCAGTTTTGGTGACGAACTGGCGAAGCAGCTGGCGGAGCGCCTGCAGTGTCCCCTGATCCATCGGGAGGACGCCTTGGAGCGCTGGCTTTACCCTGTGGCCGATGAACCACAGCAGCGTCTCCTGCAGGAAAGCGCCAAAGTGTATCTGCACCCATCCAGTCATGGGGCCACCTTCGCTGAGTTGATCGCCGCAGGCCTGACAAAGGAGGCGCAGCGGGGAACCCTGGTGGTTCTTGGTTTGGGAGCACAGTTGATCTTTCGGGATTGGCCGGACGCAGTTCATGTCCGGGTCGTGGCATCCTGGGAGTCCCGACGGAAGCAGGCTGTCAAAGCGTTCGGCCTCAGTGAACAGGAAGCGGAGCGTATGCTGCGTACCAGCGATCGCAAACATCGCCGCTACGTGTGGGAAGTTTTTGGTCGCGATTGGACAGAGCCGGATTTGTACCATTTGGTCATCAACTCCGACGGAATGTCCGTGGAGCACGGGTCTTTTTTGCTGCAGCACTTTCTGGACCTGAAAAAGGCTGACCCTCGCCCTTTAAGTACGAGTCACACCGATGGGAATGGCAATAGGAATGGCAATAGCAACGGCAGCGGCGGCAAACAGCGGCCGAAGGCGTTTGCCCATCCCAGTGAAGCGGAGTTCGCGCAGCTCTTGGATCGCTACAGCCTGCGCTGGGATTACGAGCCGACGACATTCCCCATGGAATGGGATGCTGAAGGTAACGTGACAATGGCTTTTTCGCCCGACTTCTACTTGCCAGAGTTCGATACGTACATTGAATTGACGATCATGAAACAGGCCTACGCCTCCATCAAAAAGAAAAAAATCCGCCGGCTGAAGGAACTGCATCCCCATGTGAACATTCGCATGGTTTACAAACGAGACTTTCATGCGTTGGTGGAACGATTCGGTTTAGCCAAAGGCATTAAGGGAGGCGATAGCGTGTGAAGCGCCAAGGGGTTGGTGAAAGTCTCATTTCCGAGGAAGAACTGCAGAACCGTATCCAAGAGTTGGCCGTCGAAATTGACCGGGACTACAAGGACAAACATCCGATTGTGATCAGCGTGCTCAAAGGAGCGTTTTACTTCGTGGCTGATCTGACAAGAGCCATCAGCACACCGGTCAACATTGATTTTTTAGCGATTAGTCAGATGCCGGGCGTCAGTCGGGATACGGGGATCGTCAGAATCTCCAAGGACTTGGATTTGAGTATCGCTGAACGCCACGTCATTATGGTGGAGGACATTATCGATACGGGTCTAACATTGGCGTATCTGCTGCAGAACTTAGCACCGCGGCGACCGAAGAGCCTCAATGTTTGCGTCCTCCTGGACAATCCAGCACGACGCTTGGTGGAACTGCCGATCAAATATACCGGATTTCACATACCGGATCAATATGTCGTGGGCTACGGCTTGGACTACAAAGAAGAATATCGCCATCTACCCTACATTGCAGCCTATGAAAAAGACGATCAGTAGCAAGGCGTCGAAACAAAGCGAGATACAGCGTTTGTTGCTAAATATAGCAACTATGGTATTAATAGTTAATGGATGAGATCGGTGAGAAAATCTATTCTTTGTCTTGTCCGATTTGGTTTAATGGGCAAAAGTTTGAGTCCTGCCGAATCGATAAGCAT
>SLOZ01000075.1 GCA_007132255.1 Limnochordia bacterium
AAAAAGTGGCCTGGCAAGCTCATAGCAAGAGACTCGAAATCGCTTTAGCAGCGATTTCACCGAGGTGTTCGGCATGAGTTTGCTCGGGATACCGGGAAAATCAACACGTTTTTAGGTCGTCGAATATCATCGAACAAGAGCTGTCCTAGCAGGCCTATCCCATAGGCGTGTTTGAACGCCCGAATTTGGCAGTTCAGCTCAGTCGTAAACCACCCATGGTTCCCTGTGAAACAGGTCTGCTAGGGGTTCGGCCCGCCATCTTCAAGGTAATAGAAGCCGGCTAGCAAAGCTTTTCGCTTACATCGTCTTACTGGCGGCGATAAACAGGTCCACATCTTGCAGTACTGTTTGACAAGCCTGCTGCCAAAACTCGGGTCTATCCAGGCGAACAGCCAGATGCTTTTCGGCCAAATCCTCCACCGTCATGGAACCACTGTCTCGAAGCAGCGCCTCATAGGTGCCGGCAAAGTCCTCATCACCATGCTGAAACTGGCTGTAAAGACCGGCGCTGAACAGATACCCGAACGTATATGGGAAGTTATAGAAAGGAACATCGGTCAAGTAAAAGTGCAGTTTGGAAACCCAGAATAACGGATGATACTGCGAGAGCTGGTTCAAGTAACTCTCCTTCTGTGCTGTTTCCATCAGCTCGTTCAGTTCATCCACAGTAAGAGGACCTTGGGCTCGCGCCGCATAGAATCTATCCTCAAACGTAAACCGAGCATCAATATTCATCAACAGAGCCACTGCCTGCTGCAGCCTCTGGTCCAGCAAGTTCAATCGCTGCCCAGGGCTAGCTGCCGTTTTTAAAGCTGCATCGGAAACCAATAATTCCGCAAAGGTCGACGCTGTCTCTGCTACATTCATTGCGTAGGCTTGACGAAGTGGCGGCAGGTTTCGAAGCAGATGGCTGTGATAGGCGTGGCCTAACTCGTGGGCCAATGTACTGAGACTCGAATATGTACCCCCATAGGTCATGAATATACGCGACTGGCCCTGTTCAGGAAATCCGATGCAAAAACCACCGGGCATTTTGCCCGAGCGGTCCTCCGCTTCCACCCAGCGGGCAGCCAAAGCTTGTTCCGCAAAAGCAGCCATGTCCGGATTGAAAACCTGGAACTGTCCGGCAACAAAACCACACGCTTCGTCATAGGAAATCTTTGCTTCCTCAGCATTCAGGGGCGCATCCTGGTCAGCCCAGGACAAGCGCTCCACATGCAGAAGCTCCGCTTTGCGCTCCATGTAGGGGATCAAACGCTGACGACTGGTTCTGACTCCTTCCCACATTGCATCCAGTGTCAACTGCGACATCCGGTTAAGGCGTAACGGCTCATCTAGATGGCGGTCCCAACCTCGCTGCTTATACAAGGCCAACCGATAACCGCCAATATGATTGAGCGCTTCGGCCCCTAGGTCAGCATCCTGAGCCCACGCCTGTTCCCAGCCGTTGAAAACACTCTGGCGGACCCGAGCCTCACCACTGGCGAACAAATTCTCCGCTTGTCCAACGGATAGACGTTGCCGCTCACCGTCGATCTCCACGTCCACGTGAATGCGGCCCACAACGACGTCATACAGCTGTGACCAACCGTGGTACCCATCGGTGGCCAGCGCCGTGACGAGCTGCTCTTTGGCAGCGTCCATCTTCAATGCCTGCTGTTGACGTTTCTCCAAAACAGGAAAAGCCACGTCAGCAAAGGCTGTCGCCACGAGATGCTGCCATGTGTTGGCATCCATAGCCGCCAGAGTGCTGGCCAATGAGGTATCAATCTGTTCAAAATGAGCGGCTTCATTCTGCAGCTGGCTATAGCGCTGCTTTGCTATGGTGTCGTTAACATCTTGGGCCATGCAGCATGAATAAAAACTCTGCAGCTGCTCTACGCGAGTGGCCACTCTTTGAAAAGCCTCCAACCACGCTAACCAAACCGTCTCAACAGACTGTTCACTGTTGGGCATAGTGCCTTCCAACTCGGCCAACTGCTGCTTTAGCTCCTTATGCGCCTCTGCGGCCTGCGGCGACTGGCTGCCACCGGGATATATCGTGTCAAGCTCCCAGATCTGCTGCATCCTTGACTCCCCTTTTCTCTTCAGTCTGCAGTGCTTCGTCGATGATAGCACCGCCCAAGCAGCGTTCGCCAGCATAAAACACAGCGGCCTGACCGGGTGTTATGGCTCGCTGCGGCTCTGCAAAGTCTACGTACAGACGTCCATTCCCGAGTAGATGGACTGTTACATCCTGGTCAGGTTGTCGATAGCGAAACTTGGCCGTAGCCGTAAACTGATTGGCCTCGGGTGGCTCACCCAATACCCAAGAGGCCTCCGAAGCCAACAATCCGTCAGAGTACAGAGCCAGCGAATCCTGGCCTTGATCCACATAGAGAATATTGTTAGTTAGGTCCTTCTGCACAACAAACCATGCTTCACCAGGCCCTCCAATCCCTAAGCCCTTGCGTTGGCCCAAGGTATAGTACATCAAGCCATCATGTCGGCCCACAGTCTCACCCTCTAGGGTTTGAATGTCTCCAGGCTGTGCAGGCAGGAAACGTTGAAGAAACTCTTTGAATTTCCGTTCACCGATAAAGCAAATGCCGGTACTATCTTTTTTCTTAGCTGTCAACAACCCCGCCGCCTCGGCTACATGCCGCACTTCCGCTTTGGACATCTCACCTACAGGGAACAAAGCCCTGTGAAGCTGCTCTTGACCCAACATGCAGAGAAAATAGCTTTGGTCTTTGTTGGTGTCTACGCCGCGCAAGAGCAGCGATGCATCTCCTTGGCGTTGAATGCGCGCATAGTGGCCGGTTGCAAGATAATCAGCTTCCAAGTCCAACGCCTTTTGGAGAAAGGCTTTAAACTTAATTTCCTTATTACACATGACATCCGGATTCGGTGTACGGCCACGCTTGTACTCCTCCAAAAAATAGGTGAAGACGCGTTCCCAGTATTCTTTCTCGAAGTTCACCGTGTAGTAAGGAATGTCGATCTGATCGCAAACCCGCCGGACGTCCTGGTAGTCTTCTTCAGCGGCGCAAACTCCCGACTCGTCGGTCTCATCCCAATTCTTCATGAACACACCAATGACGTCGTAACCCTGCTCTTTCAACAACAATGCCGCAACCGAAGAATCGACACCGCCAGACATACCCACAACAACGCGGGTGGCCTTGGGAATACGCATAGCAACACCTCAAATCCAAGTCATCATGGACCCATCAAACGGTCCAATCATTCCACTGCTTATTGTATCACAATTGTCAAATACCCGAGCAGTCACATGACTCGCCAGGAGTATCCAGAGGCTTGTACCAAATGTTCATACTCTCCAACTGTCCGGCAATGTTGGTGTTATTAACCAATGTACCGCCAAACTGGTAGCCTAGACGGTGGAACGTACGATTCATACCATAAGATACGGCTCGGGCAATGGTGAATGCGGTCTTCACACCCTGGTGAGCCACGTCCCCTTCCATTTGGCGCAGCAGAAATTGGGCCAACCCTTGTCCGCGGTGTTTCGGCACCGTAGCAAAATCTGTCATCTCTACGGCCATGGCTCGCGGATTAAACTCTGCCGCCGCTAACGCCGCTATCTCGTCCTCCAAATCCATCACTGCATAATACCAGACAGACTTCTCGTTCATGGTTGCTTCGATATAAGCAGGTTCCGTGATAGGAAACGGATACGTAGCAAACACTTCGCTATACACGGCAGCCATCGCACCACTCATATCGTTCGAACAGCGAATCCAGCGATACGATGCCCCTAAGCTCGATGGCGGCTCCACTTCCTTAGCCTGAGCCGTTGCCAAGACATCCTTAATCCGCAGCTCGGTGTCAAGCGGCATTCGTTCCCGAGCGGGATCCAAAAAACAAGACAGCAGCCAAGCATCCTCGACCCCTTGAAAGAAACCGGGAATCACGGCTTCGATGACATATCCCTCGTCTAAAAAACCCTGACCAAACGACTCCGAAACCTTGGCAATCACCTTCGTGTAGCCCAATCGCTGCGCTTCCTTGCGAAAAACCGCTGCTGCTTGCGCATCGGGGTTAACCTGCCAGTCCATCACGAAAATTCGCCGGTTCTCCGGACCATGCTGAATGACGGCACCTGCCAACGCATCCACTTTATCCACGGCCATTCCTCCGACCCATTCGATCATTGTCCTCCGGAACAAGGGATATCGTGCCATTGTTGTCCGATAACAGCTTACCAACTCCAATCGACGTAGCTGCCTGGGCTCCTTGCATAGCCTCATCCCAAGGTTGATCAGAGCGCGTTACTTGGTAACGTTCGGGTTCTTGATACGTCGTAATGACCCCTTCGTAATTGCGCAGAACCACCTTATTGGTAGACCACGACAGAATGTAATTCGGCAGGACTGGAATCTTGCCGCCTCCACCAGGGGCGTCTATGACATAAGTCGGAACGCATAGGCCACTGGTATGGCCAATAAGATTTTCCATGATCTCGATTCCACGGCCCACTGGAGTGCGAAAGTGCGCAAGACCCTCAGACAGATCGCATTGGTACATATAGTAAGGGCGAATGCGATGCTGTACCAGCAGGTGTACAAGCCGCTTCATGATGGCTACCGAGTCATTGACACCCGCTAGAAGCACACTCTGGTTGCCGAGCGGGAAGCCAGCATCTGCCAACTTGGCCACAGCCACTGCCGATTCGGGGGTCAACTCCTTCGGATGGTTGAAATGCACATTGATCCAGAGAGGCTGAAACTCCTTGAGCATGCTCACCAACTCATCTGTAATCCTAGCAGGCAAAACCACAGGAGTTCGCGTACCAATACGGACGATCTCGACATGGGGAATGGCTGTGATTTCTTGAAGCAGCCAGCGCAACTGTTCATTGCTGAGCAGGAACGGATCGCCGCCAGAAAGAAGAACATCGCGCACTGCCGGCGTGGCCCGAATATACTCAATTCCCTCGGCCAGTGTCTCTTTGGTGGGGACCGACTCAGCATCGCCTACTTTTCGTTTGCGCGTGCAGTGCCGGCAGTACATGGAGCAAACATTACTCACATGGAACAAAACTCTATCGGGATAGCGATGCGTAATACCAATCACTGGACTATCGTCGTCTTCGGTTAATGGATCAGCCATATCGTACTGCTGCACATGCAGTTCCTGGGGCATCGGGAAGGCCTGCTTAAATACAGGATCCTCGCGATAGTGATCCCGGTCGATCAAGCTGGCATAGTATGGCGTA
>SLOZ01000415.1 GCA_007132255.1 Limnochordia bacterium
AGGACGAGACGAAAAACGATAACCCGTTGAGCAGGAAAGCTGTCTCGGGGCCATATCGAGATAGAATCAACCCTCCCAAGGCTGGCCCCAAGACAATGCCCACATTGAAGATGGTTGTGTACAAACTATTGATCTGAAGCAGATCATCTGTTTCTTTAACCAGCGCTGGTTTGATGGCAAAGCTCGCCTGATTAAACGGCACCTCCAACACCGAAATGACAATTAGATAAAGCCAAATGTGGGCCATGCTCAGGATGCCAAATCTGGCAGCAATGTACGGCACTAGGATGACAACGACACCTTGGACAAAGTCCAGTCCCATGAGAAGGCGGCGTTTGCTGACCCGGTCCACCAAAACTCCCGCCAAGATTCCCACCAGGGCATAGATGAAGATGTTGACACCCGCCATAGTTCCCACGGTGGTTGCGCTGCCCGTGAGCTGCAGCGAAACCCACAGTACGGATATTCTAGCAGCACCACTGCCGATGACCGAAACAAAGTTCCCCAGCAAATACAACACCACATTGCGTTCCCGGAAAATGCCCATGCAGCGCATCCTTTCTGTTCGACATGGCGATTAAACAGAGGTCTCAACGATGGGGTGCCGGATCACGGTCTTCAGCTTGTCCGGGTCTGTTTTCCGCGGATCGCTGAGGTAGATCTCGTGATGCCGTCGCTGAGCCGCCATATCCTCGCGATATCCCGCATCTGCGATGAACGTCTGCAGCTTTGCCATACTCCTGGGTTCATCGTCAAACGGCCCTATGTGCATGATCTGAGCGCAAAGTCCTTCACGAAGCCTTTCAAGACGCGCCCGCGAGACATCTAGATGGGGTTTCTTCTTCGCCAGAGTCTTCTTAGCGGCATCAAAAACGTCTTGGGTTACGAACTCCGGTTGGCGGATCATGGACGTCCACCGGAACTTGCGCTTGTCCTCAATCACGCCGCCCGTGAAGGCCGCGTCAGCGACGCTCCACAATCCTTCCAACGGTGGAACGACAAAGTCAAAGTATCCACTAGGCGGCGTTTCGCTTTTCTTGCTCATTTTAATGGAATAGGACAAACCATACAGAATTTCTACCGCTTGTTGATAGGCCGAGCTGGTGTTGGGATCCCCCTGTCCATCAACCATAATAAAAACCATCTCCGGAACATCAACAATGGACGGCTGCGACTTCGGCATGTAAAGCTCTTTAAACTCCTTTTTGAAATCAAATACGGGCATACTGCCGCCTCCTTCGTAAATGCGGTCCCAGCCACGGGCCTTTCCAAGTCACCTAACACTCCGGTTCGTCGATGTCTCCAGTCTGGCGAACTCGTGGTTTTGCTGCCATCCAACACCCAAGGCTTACCAGCCTATTTCACCGGAACCTGGCTTGACCGGAGACACTTCGTTCGGAGGAACCTTAATCGTCTCCAGTCACTCAGGGGATCCATTCATCGATCATCCACCCGCAGAAGCAGCGTAACACCGGAAATTTCGTTTTCTAGTTCATCGCATTCAGCCTGCTGACTTGCTATGTAGCTATCGAACAAATACGCTTTGCGCGGAAGTCTTTCTTTCAGCTCATTGGCTCTTTTTCGAATACACTCCTGCTGCTCAACGTTGAGACTCGATAACGCATCATCCGTGATGAGAATTTCGTCCACCAAAGTCACCCGTGCGGCGTCAAATAATTCCAACCATGCGTCGCGGGTCAAACAATGCGAGTTTGATTGTTCCTTCGCGTAGCCATCGTCGATCAAAATGTACCCACCCGGTTTGACCGTGTTTTTCAGCAGTGATATGGTCTTTTCTGAACTACCCAAGACATCACCAACCGCACCCAAAATCGCAATGTCATAGTTCGTTTCGCTCTTGACGGCCTGATTGATATCGCCAACTTCAAACTCGCAGAGTGCATCTACACCATACTCAGCAGCCTTTCGTCGCGCAAACTCGATAAACTCTGGCAAAATATCAATTCCCTTGACACTGCAGCCCAATGTCCGGGCAATGTTGACACTTACCGCTCCTTTGCCGCAGGCCAAATCAAGCAGTCTAGTTCTCCGAGAGACCGAAGCATGCTTAGTGATGAGATCGATCATATCCTGCGGTGATGAACCGAGTTCCCAAAGATCCTGAAGCAAATACGGCAGATATGGAATCAACTCCGTAGATTCTGCGGTCAAAGATTTGGCCAGCTTTTCATCAACCGTCGACATCGAATATACCCTCCCCTGGGGAAATGTTCCATCAAACTGGAACCCCTCGTTGTGGACACGCTTTTTTGCGACCACCAAAACGAGAAAGCGTTTCGAGAACCCGAATCCTAGAAGCCAAATGAACGGGTCGCACCATCCATTGTGACTCAGCTTTGCTTTGGCCTTTTCTTAGCGTAGTTGCTTGATCGTTTCTCAGCACAGAACACATAGTAACCATCTATTTCCCGTACACGAACTCCCCCGAAAATGGCCCGCAGCTTGTTTTGGTACCATGCCTTTCTCTTTGTAACCATATGCATCGTGCCACCCACCACCAGCCGGTTGAATCCCTTTTCGATAAAATTCTTGGGTATAGAGAAATCTGTATGGTATGGCGGGTTTGACACTATCTTTGTGAACCCCGTCTCTGACAATTGATTCATCCCATCGCTCTGGTAGATAGCAATCCCTGACACTTCATTGAGCACCGCGTTTTCCTGGGCAATCTTCACTGCCAGTGGATCATTATCAATCATCACAACATTTTGCTCACCAATGAGCTTTGCTGCCAAAATGCCAACGACACCATAGCCACATCCCAAGTCCAAGATCTTGTCGTCCGCGTCAAAATCAATAAGGGACAGCATGGCCAAAGTACCAGCATCAATTCTTGAAGGGGAAAACACGCCGCTGTGCGTCTTGAGTTTCAGGCCGATGCCCTTGATGGTTGTATTGATCATGTCTGTCATTTAATTCCTCCCAAAAAACCAGTGAGCAAACCACGCCACATCTGGCTTACTACGCAAAACAACTTCAAACCAACGATAACCGTAGCTTTGCAGTGGCCCAACAGTACCCGTCTTGGCAGGGCTTATCACAGCCGTTGCCCCGCGAACCCCAAAGTCTAGCATTATGCAGCCACACACGCCTCTCTGGTGAGCCAGGCTCTCCAGAACACCCGCGTCCACGGAGACTTGAGTGTACTCGTTATTCAAGCCCAGTTGTGCCAGGCGTTGAAGTATCACCTCAATCACCATATAGCATTCATCGCAGGCACAATGTCTGCCGACACGCCGTCGGATTTCGTCTAGGTGCTTCCCGGTTTCAAAAGCACTATCGGTGGAACCAATGTTGCCACCTTCGTTGAGTCTCATGGCCGAATTTTTTATCACGGCTGCTTTCGCTTCATCATCAACATGGGGAATGCCGTACGAAAACACGATGTCGTTCAAAATCGGCCCTTGTAACTCCTCTGGCAACGCATCCGGAAACCTGATCGGCGAAAACACGACGGCGGACGCAGGGTAATTCGTCATAGTACCGTCCAAGTGGATAGTCCTTGCTGTGGTTTTCGATGAATGGATCATTTGTCCTGCCCAATCGTTAAAATGTTCATCATTCAGGGTCCGAGGGCTTCGGGTACAGACGAGAGGATTCCAATGACAAGGGTCGGCGTCACATGAATCGGCCGCTATTATCATTGATTGCCTCCTCTCAGAAAACGAAACAGAAAACCGACCCATCATCGTAGGATGATAAAAGTCGGTGGCGTTGCTGAGCTGCCGATGGTCTTAGGGAACACACGGAGAATGTCGTTCATCGAACTGCAGTTAACGAACTTCAGACCGAGCGCCGAACTCCCAAGCCGTTCTCTCTGGTTTCACAAGGACAGAGGACACGAAACTCTGGAACCAGCAAAACCACAACCTCAAGACCCGAGGGCACGTGAAAGCGCAAGGAAATCAAAAGGATATGATGTTCTCCTGCCCCCATACATTGATGACCACAGAGAACGGCCCATCATCATAGATTGCAGCGACAAACCATTCAAAGGGAACGCCTGTGGGCAGCGTACCTGCGGACAGTGCTCGCAACCCTTCTGTGAGAACGCCCGGAGCAGCGCCCCCTACATAGCCATAACTGAGATAAGTCGGCACGAGACCTCCAGATGCCGATGTTGTCGCGACCGTAAGGCTGCCATCGAACCAGAACGGTGCTGTCGAGAACAATTCTGTCATCCCGTACTGACCATGTTCGCCGTAGAAGTACAACCAGTATTGTTTGTTCGCCACTTCTCGTTCATACTCAGCAAATTGCACTTCATAGGGTAGGTTTACCACTTCATCACTCTGGGGTGCACGCAGCTCCATATTATGGGCATAAATATCAAGGGTGGGCAGCACCATCGCGCCGTCTTGGACGGCGAATGACCAGACGTGGCTCCAGGTTGTCAGGCCCTCTGAAATCACCTGGTCGGGCGAATACGTGTCTAAGCTGTACACGCTGACGTCCACGCGTTGGTTACTTCCAATTATGCCGCGAGGAATCGAGTAATGTCCCGACTCATTGGTTTCAACCATGCCCAAGGTTGACCCGTCCCCCGGATTACGCCGAACGCGCACTGCGACCCGCCGATCGGGTGAAGCGCCGTTGACAACAACACGGCCAGAAATATCATCCTTGTCCTCTAGTAATGGAGTGCGAGTGGTTCCGCCCCCCAGACCTAGGCAGGATGTCATGAGAAGTACAAGCAATGCCAATACCGCAAAATAGGATTTCCGTTTCATGGCTGTTTAGCCTCCTTGATTCAGCAAAAGACAGGTACAACAAATCTATTCGTGTCGAAGAGACCATTTCGCTAAAGCATGGCCTTAACCTATACTTCCAATGCCCTCAGTGGCCGTAAAAATGGGTGAAAAAATTGATGACTATGATCCAACGGTGTTCCACCGCCGAGCCTTCTACCGTCCGGCCGTCCGGCCGTCACTTACGTTGCGGTTCCATGATTCCAGAAGAATCCCCACAAAATAAGATCACTGCCATTTCCAAAGAAGCGTAGGTTACCAGCTGCACGCGTAGTCTTTCTCCATCCTGGCCCCAGTTCGAACAAACCAGCGCCTGTAAAAATACCCGCTCACGAGAATGCGCTTTTTCGGTGGCAGCAACACCTGAATGGTCCCTATCAAGATCTAGCTTCGATCTTGATACCGAAATATCCTCGAAATAGTCTTTATAATAGTTACATGTAAGATTTATC
>SLOZ01000190.1 GCA_007132255.1 Limnochordia bacterium
CCTGGAGCTGGAGAAGCACTCCAGGGTATCATGACCGGGATAACGTAGCCTGTTAAGGCTTAGGCGGGTCATAGCGGGGCTCTTTTTCAAGCTCCTGCCTTCAGGCATGGGGTCTATGACATGTACCGACTTGATGTCGATTATTGCTCCAGCAGTTTGACTAATTGGTACAGCAGACGAACACCAACACCCTTGCCACCCTCCGGAGCATAGTCTTCAGCTTTATCGGAAAACGCCGTGCCAGCAATGTCCAAATGGAGCCAAGGTTTTTTCTGGGCAAACTCGCCGACAAACAATCCCGCTGTAACGGTACCTGCAGCTCGCCCGCCAGTGTTGCTCAGATCGGCTATTTTGTGCTTGATCAGTTCTTTGTACTCATCGAAATTTGGCAGCTGCCAGACCTTTTCGCCCGACACCTGGGACGCCGTCTCCAACTGTCGGTAGAAGTCTTGGTCATTGGTGACCACGGCTGTGGAGACGTGACCCAGGGCGATGATGGCGGCTCCGGTAAGGGTAGCCACGTCCACGACTTTGGCGGCCTTTTCATGCTCAATAATATACGTCAACGCATCGGCCAGCGTCAAGCGTCCCTCTGCATCCGTGGAGCCGATAAAGATGGACTTGCCCGCCATGGATTGGATGATATCCCCCGGGCGGTAGGCATTGCCAGCAATCATGTTCTCACAAGCTGCCACTACGGCGGTGACATTGGCTTTGGGCTTAAGCTTAGCAATGGCAGCCATGGCACCGATGACCGCAGCCGCACCACCCATGTCGCACTTCATGAACAGCATGCCGTCGTTGGGTTTGATGGAAAGCCCGCCGCTATCATAGGTGAGTCCTTTACCCACTAACCCGATAATGTCCTCGGGGCGTTCTGGTGCACCCTTGTAGCGCATGACGATAAGCTTTGGTTCATTGGCCGAGGCACGACTTACTTCCAAGTAGGCTTTCATGCCCAGTTCTTCGATGCGCTCGCGACCGCTGATCTCGACTTCGAAACCGTAGTTCTTGCCGGCATCGGCGGCTGCTTCGGCTAATTTGGCCGGAGACAGCACATTGGCTGGTTCGTTAACGAGATCCCTGGCGAAGATGGTGGTCTCGGCCAAGACAACTCCATCGGCCACGGCACTGGTCACATCTTCTGCTGCCACGATATCTACGGCATCAACCGCCAAGGTTTTCTTTTCACTGAGATATTTGTCAAAGCGGTAGGCCGCCAGCAGAGTCGTTTCAGCCGTTGTGCGCGCAGCATCGGCTGCCGCCAGACCCGACGGAAGACCGGTCAAATGAACAGCCACTAGGGGACTTTTCAGCCGTTCCCATTCCTTGAAAGCCTTACCAACAGTTTTGCGCAAGCGCTCCCATTGGAAATCTGCGGGATCGCCAAGACCGGCCACAACGATCTGCAAACTGCCGTCATTGGTTGCCAAGGACAAGCTCGTGGTTTCCCCAACCTTGCTCAGGGACTCGACTTCCGGCAGATTTGAGACAGCCAGTTGCCGCTGTTCAGCGGAAAGTGGGGCAAAGATCTCCTCCAAAGAACCTCCGGAGAAGGCAAAGAAACTGTGCGACCGGGCATCGGTCTGTTGGGTACTGCGGATTTTCATCGTCATCGCTCCTCGAATTTGGGATATCGCTTTTTAGGACAGGTTCCGGCCATGCAACAGCGCTAGGAAGGTGCTGATTTTCTCTGTTCCGACTGAGATTTTCCGTCGTTGTGGCCGGAGAAATCCCTGTTAGAGGGATTTCTCTCCTCTTGTTTTGCGGTCCAATGATCACATTATCAACACTTTTCTAGGCAGATCCGCTGGATGTTTCATAGGACAAGGTGAACCACAGCAGCTCTAGCTAAAAACACTGGTTCTTCAGAGAATGATTCTCGATAATTGGTCGAATTCCTCTTCACCGGCTGCAGTTAGTTTGCGATCAGCAGAAAACGGCAGTTTCTGTCCGATGTCACAGTCGCTCGCTGTGCTCAATGGCGGTCGGTGTTAGTTCACAATAAGGTCAGCTACAGCGGCAATACTGATTCATTATGTTGTCGACACAAACAGCAACCCCATGCGAATCACCCTCGAAAAGAGTCCAAGTAGCGCCGCACACTGGATTTGCCCCGTTAACCCGTATTCCACAATTTGGCGGTAGCCTTCCAGTTTTCGAGGCTGTTCCATGTTTTTCCTTCTTGAAGATGTCCCCTATCACCACATCTGTTTTCGAAGCCGAAATAACCAATACTTCTCCACGCCGAAGCGCAGGTTGCCGTACTGCGGTTGCTGCAGAGACTCCGTAAGCCAAGGAAGGAATTGAGGAGTCTTCCGGGAAGCACAGACATAAGAGTAAATTGACAGGAGGTTCAATCAATGGGTGAATCACTGAGCAAAGCTGCTTATGAAGAACAAACGGCGGGGTCCAGAGATGAACGGATGGCTTGGTGGCGGGAAGCTCGCTTCGGAATGTTTGTGCACTATGGCCTCTACTCTGTTCTAGGCCGTCACGAATGGGCTATGGCCGTTGAGAACTGGCCGATTAGCGAGTACGAGAAATTGGCAGAGAAGTTTAACCCTAAACCCGGTGCTCCACGCGAATGGGCTAAGTTGGCGAAAGAAGCTGGCATGAAATATATGGTCATGACCACGCGGCATCATGAGGGCTTCAGCCTCTGGGACTCCAAGGCTAATCCCTATAACTCGGTGAACTATGGTCCAAAGCGGGATATCGTCAAAGAGTTTGTCGAAGCCTGCCGCGAATATGACCTCGGTATTGGTTTTTACACATCACTGATGGACTGGCACCATCCTGATGGTTGGCGCTGTGCCTTTGACACCGAAGCCCGGGCCCGCTTCAACGCGTACATTCGTGACTTAAACTACGAGCTCCTCACGCAGTATGGGAAGATTGATATTCTTTGGTATGATGTGCCAAGACCCATGGAGTCCTGGGAGGGTTGGGATTCGCTGCAGCGCAATCAGGAGATGCGAGCTCTGCAGCCGCACATTCTTATCAACAATCGCAGCCGTCTCGATGAAGATTTTGGCACTCCAGAGGAACACATTCACGCGCTAGACCGTGACTGGGAGGCGTGCATGACGTTCAACGGCCTCAGCTGGGGATATGTAGATTCGTCCCAGGTCGGACCGTACAGCTATAATGCTCAGCAGATCATCAAAATGCTGCATACCTGTACAGCGGGCGGCGGCAACCTCCTGCTCAACATCGGACCAACCCCAGATGGCTCCGTTCCTGAAGAGGCCTTTGCGCCGCTGCGAACGGTCGGCCGCTGGCTGACGGAAAACGGCGAAGCCGTATATGGGCGTCAGGAGAAATTGAACCGGATGACACCAGGCAGACTTGCAGGAACCTCGGTCGCTGGCCGCTGTGCATATCTCTGGAATTGGATTTGGCCGGAACATGGTGTTATGCATCTCGGCGGCTTTGCCTCGGAGTTGGAGTCGGTGTCGGTGTTGGGCGATAAGACGCCCGTGGAATTTGAGCAGAACGGACACCGCATCACCCTGAAAAACCTGCCAAATCAGTGTCCCGACAGTCATGCCGGTATCGGCGTGCTGCGCCTAAGGTTTAAGGAAGAACCGCAGCACTTTTTCGCCAGCTATTACCCACAGCTCTCGGGCGGCAGGGATTTCGCTGCCGGAGTCCGGCAGGACTAGTGCATACAGAGGGCTCATCCCACGGGATGAGCCCTCTTCACCATTATAGGGGTGCCTGGGAAAGAACGCTACAGATGAACACCGCAGGGTTGGAGGTTTTGATTGTGCCAAAATGACCCCCTGGCGACACCCTTGAAGACTGAACGCACTGTCAAGAAGAGGACAGAGAACGGCAACAACCCTGGAGTTAGCGATGGACCATAGGAAACTAACAATACTGCCATTCATGCCATGGACCCTAACGCGTCTATCCTTCAAGTTATTGGCCTAAGCGTCTAAAGCTCGCCGTTTGCCCGATAGTGGCGACACGTTTCTAATGCTTTACAAATGGCTTCCACATTCTCTAGCGGAATCTCTGGCCCGCATTCAGCAGTAAGCCAAAGCCCACCCTCTGGCAAATAGAGTCGTTCAACGGCTTCTCTGACATGGGCATCAATTTCTGCCGGCGAAGCAAACGGAAACATCTGGCGATCCAGATCAAGGTCCACACATACCTTTCCTTGGCACACTGCTACCAAATTGTCTAACCCATTGGCCCGAAACTGGGGATTGACGACATTGACCCCACACTCGATGAGATCCGGGATGATTTCGACAATGTGACCATCTGTGTGCATATACACCGAATGTCCCTGTTCATGGCAGAGAGCGTATAGTTTTTGATAGCAGGGTTTGAGATACTTTCTCCATTTTTGAGGTCCCATGGGCAGCGTTGTCTGCATCCCCAAGTCGTCACCAAAGCTAACTAAACTAGGCTCGTTCAAACCATCCAATCGCTTTTGCAGTTGACCCATATTATATTCAAGAACTATATCAATGAGCATTTGCAGCTCTGGAGGTTCTTCGGCAAAATCAACCATCAGTTCCTCGAATCCCCGCAAGTCTGCCAAGCGCAGATACATGAAACCATGAGGCAATCCTGCGTCTACAATGGGTGGCTGTAACCGATGCACATCTGCTCTTGTAGGAACCGGATGGTGGGTCACTATGGCTTCCATACCCTCAGCAACATTGGTCCACACACATCCCCACGCATCCACGTGCGTTCCTGCAGCATAGGTACCTTTCACGGCATCAAATTCGCTTTCTGCCCGGGCTCCATCCGGAAACAGTGCTGGGTATTGGTTGACGATGGCGCTGAGTCGTTCTCTATGTTTCCTCCAAGTTGCGGGCAACAAACTTACCCGAGCGGGGATGGACTCCGGGTAGTCAAATGTCATTGCCTTTAAGCGGTTCTTTTCTAAGTTCATTTTTCTGCCTCCCTAGGGTAAGCTATTCTACCACAACGTACTATAGACAACCAAGTAATAAAAGGCCAGCGGCAGTAGCAACCGGGTACTCACGAGCGGATTCCTGATGGGAAGCAAAGTCGGAATGAACGAGTCATGCCTGACAAAATGGCAAAGTGATAACCAACACAGACCGCTCCTTTGAGGCATTCTTAGGAGTCCCAAAACAGCGAAACGTTTCGGCCTGCCGCAAAGCTTGCGGATAAACCAAAACGGGCACTTCTGAACAAACCA
>SLOZ01000039.1 GCA_007132255.1 Limnochordia bacterium
ACCACAGGGATCATTGCGTTTTTCAACGCGTGTTTAATAATGACGGTGCGCTGCCCCAATCCTTTGGCGCGAGCGGTTTTAATGTACTCTTGATTCAGCACCTCGATCATGGTGGCGCGGGTGATCCGGGCTAACACGGCTGCCGAACTTAGACTTAAGGTGAAAGCCGGCAGCAGGATGTAGCGCCAATTGCCGCCTATCCACAACGAGCCGCCTCGTCCTGAAGCAGGCAGCCAGCCAAGGCTCAGGGAAAAGAGCAGCAGCAGAAGGATGGCAATCCAAAAGCCGGGCATCGAGATACCCAGCAGACTGCCGACCATCGTTAGGGTATCAAACAAAGTATTGCGTTTGTAGGCCGCTAGGACACCGGCAGTCAAACCTAGGACAAGTGCAAACACCATGCCAGTGACGGCCAGCTCAAGGGTATTGGGGAGCCGATTACGGATCTCCTGCATTACGGGGCGGCCACTGCGATATGAGCGGCCCAGATCCCCCTGCAGGGCACCGGTGAGGAAGTTCCAGTACTGTGTGTGCAGCGGTAGGTCTAAGCCCAATTCTGTGCGAATGTTCTGCAAAACCTGCGGATCCGCTTGTTGACCAGCCATCAGGCGTGCTGGGTCGCCTGGGGTGATTTGCAGGATCAAGAAGACAGTAATCGATACGCCTAACATAACGGGAACTAAGGACAATAGGCGGCGCAGAATGTGTCGAAGCACCGGCAGACCTCCTTCGCTGTTGTTTACGGCACAGAATGGGCCGGCCTGAGGGCCGGCCCATGGTGCGCTGTGCAGTTCTGCTCGTTAGTCTTCGATGTAGACGGTATCTAAGCGGAAACCAGCCGGTGAGTGGTTATAGCCTCTGACACGCTGGTTCGCTGCATAGATAAGGTTTTCACTGAACATCGGCAGCATCGGAACATCCCTTGCGACAATCTCCTGAGCTTCGCGATAAATCTCCAAGCGTGCTTCGAAGTCCGTTTCGATCTCGCCCTCAACCAGCAGAGCATCCAGTTCCGGGTTCGCGTAGAACATGGCATTGGCCCAGCCGCCTTGCTCATGGGATTTGAGCTGCGGGCCATACATGGTTGCCGGTTCGCCGGTGGCTTGTGACCATCCGAGGATGCTCATGTGTGGTTCGCCAGCATCCACAGCGGATAGAAAGGCACCCCACTCCATAACGCTGATCTCGGCGGTGATACCCAGATCGCCCACGGACTGCTGAATCACGGCGGCGATTTCTTTGTCCATCGGGTAACGACCATCAGGGGTGAACAGATCTAACACCAACGGTGTTCCATTCCAAAGTAAACGATCCTGACTATCCCATTCCCAGCCTGCGTCTTCCAGAATGGCCTTAGCCTTGTCCACATCATACTCATATTGGGTGCTGGGACTGTGGTAGGCCCAACTCACGGTGGGCAGCACGCCGTCGGTGCGCATGACGGCATGACCCAAGAAGGCTTCCAGAATCATGTCCACGGGGATGGCATGGCTGATGGCCTGCCGCAGGGACAATTCGCCCATGGGTTCACGGCTGACATTATAGAACACATAGCGAGCGTTGTAATCCGGTGTGGAGTACAAGACCAGATCGGGGTTTTCCTCCACGCCTTGGATATCGTTGGCTCGTACCCGCAGTACCATGTCGACACCACCAGTTTCCAGTTCAATGAGCTGTGTAGCTGTTTCCGGGATGGGTCGGAATACGACTTCATCCAAGAGGGGTGCTCCGCCCCAATAGTCGGGATTACCGACTAAGGTAACATGGGAATCGGGATCCCATTCACTAAACATGAAGGGCCCTGTACCCACCGGGTTGAAGCTGAAATCTTCGCCCCACTCTTCAGCAGCTGACGGACTAACAATGGCCGAGCGGGTGGACATGATCGATGTGTTCATGAAGGCAGCGGAAGGCCGTTCCAAATGGAAGGATACCGTGAATGTATCATCCACACGGATTTCCTGGACAATCTGAACGTCGCTGGCGCCCGGAGAAGCCATTTCGGGATCCTTCAGCCGGTCAAAGGTATATTTGACAGCTTCGGCATTAAACGGTGTTCCGTCGTGGAAGACGACATCCTCACGTAGATAAAAGGTCCAAACCAATCCATCCTCACTGATATCCCAAGATTCGGCCAGAGCCGGCTGGGCAATACCCTCATCGTCAAAGCGAGCCAAGCGTTCGAACATCAGGTTGGACACGATCGCTGTAGGAGCATCCGTAACGTAGGCAGGATCCATTTTGACAACGTCACTGACATTGGCGATGACCAACCGCTGGTCAGCAGCTAGGACACCTCCCTCTAGAGCTATCACAAGGAGAAACACGAGCAGTGTCAACAGTGAAAGTTTTCTCATCGCTACCGTCCTTTCGTTTTTAGTCGTATTCATAGTTTACGCATAATAATAACCACTGTCAAGCTGACATCCACTGCGCTCAACCATTTTGGTCGATCTGCAATGGGTTTCATAAGTGATAGTGGACTAGCCGGATGGACGGAGAACCACTTGAGCGAGCACGGCTTTGCTGGCCAGAATACCGCCCAGCAGGTTTCACTAGGAGTCTATGGCGGTTGCACAAGTCAGGTCTCTGCAAAAGCGCTGGAAATCGGCTCCCGAGGCGAATGTCACGGAATTATTGATCATTTGTAATTTATAGGTTAGACTGATAATAGCAAGAATGGTGACATTCGATGATTATACAGTAGCCTACGACGCGGAATGCTCATTTAACCAGGAGGTATCGAGATGCGAAACCATGGATTCAAGGTGCTTTTCATTCTCATTGTTCTGTTGTTGACGGGATGCATGGAATATGAAGATCGTATGGCCTTGGAGTGGGACCAATCAGCGGTCCTAACGCTGACTATGGGGGTTAGTGAGACGTTCGTCGACGATGACTCAGCGCTGACAGAAGAAGAGCTTTGGGAGGAATTGAACCAGGTGGAGGCTGTTTCGCCAGAATGGGTTAGCGTCTATTATGACGGCGGATACCAATGGGCTGAAGCGTTCGTTACCATCTCGGATGTCAACGCTCTGCATGCAGGTGCCGCCGAGTCCTTTCCTATGTTGGGTCAGATGGAGTGGTACGAGCAAGACGGTATCTGGCATTTTCGACGGACTGTAGGGTTGGTTGAGGATGCCCCCGATGAGTTGACCGAACCGGGAGCCGATGAGTTTCGGTCTCTGTTCGCTGCTAGCATTCGTTGGGAGTTTACCGTTGAGTTCCCAGGAGACGTTCTACAGGCCAATACGGCTGCCCGCAACATTGACCATAGCACGAACACCGTTACATGGTCGATTTCTCTGGCCTCCTTAATGGCAGAGAGCCATGTTATGACGGCCGAGATCACGCAGACCGCTGGGCAAGTGACAGATGCTTGCAGCACTCCGCCTTGCGAACGGCCGGAGGTGGACGTACCGAGTCCCGTGGGAGATACCTCAAGCGTGGTTCCGGTTGAAGATTGGTGGGTGCTTAAGGCAAATTCCAACGAAGACGTCGACCGCTTGCTGCAGGAGGGCGTCGATGTCAATGAGCGCGATGCTTCACGACGCACACCGCTGATGTATTTTGCCAGTCGTCCCGATGCAACCCCTGCTATAGAGCTTTTGCTCGAACAAGGAGCGGACGTGCATGCGCGCAGCATTGAAGGCTTGACAGCCTTGATGTATGCCGTGAGAGACGATGCATCCACGGAGACAGTGTCAGCGCTGTTGGCCGCAGGTTCACCACTGGATGCACGAACAGAAGCCGGTGAATCGGCGCTGTCTTTGGCTATTCTTTATGAAGCCGACCGAGACGTTGTCGGGCTGCTTCTCCAATATGGCGCCAATCCCAACAGCCGCCAGATCGATGGCTTGACTCCGCTTTTACAGGCGGCCTATGCCAGCTTCGATCCAGAAGTGGTCAGCTTGCTCTTGGACAATGGCGCTGATCCGTTACTAACGCACAATGGTGCCAGCGCTGTTATTGTCGCGGCGGCGTTCAATCCCCAAACAGAGATTCTTGCCCGGCTTCTGGCTTCCGATGCCGAGCTAGACCGCCATCAGGCCGATGGACTACCCTTATTGATGTGGGCCGTATTGAACCCCAATGCGGACGCTGCTCGCCTGGTTATCGAGGCCGGTGCCGATGTTCATCAGCGACTACCGGACGGAACGACGGTGTTGATGTATGCTGCAGAGCGGGCCTCGAATCCCGCTGTCCTTGATCTCTTGTTAGCGGCTGGAGCCGATGGGACCCTTAAAAACGATCGGGGTCTAACAGCCTTTGATCTGGCTAAGAACAATTCCCGTATCCATGGAACCGATGCCTACTGGCGATTGAATGACGCCCGGTTTCAGGTTAAGTAGTAAGGGGATGCGGTTGAACTGAAGGAGCGTTCGGCCCTGCTGGAAGCAGCGGGCATTTGGTGACGAAAAGACGATAGATCGCAGGATACCGCTCCTGATTCAGCCGCCACCCGGAGAGTCTGGGAGTCCTCTGCCAGGAGTGGGTTGCTTTGAGCCGCTTCGTTCTGGCCATGGCTGGGTGGTGGGGAGCCTGCTTTGTGAAGATCAAAAGGTCCATCTTCGATCGGTGATCGGAGATGGACCTTTCTGTGGTGTTGACGCTAGTGCATCGAGGAGTCTTGTCAGGCATCTGAAACATGCGTCTGCTAGGCGGAAAGCAGACTATTTCTTCCAGCTCATCGGCGACCTCTTTCAGCCCTAAGCGTCCCAGTGTTGCCCTTGTGGGAGCTCCCGTCTTCAGGTCGCGACCCGTTTCTTCATATGATCCTGAAAGGCGTTCACGGGCACATATGTGGCATCAACGATGTGAAGCAAAAGCACCGAAGCGAAGCCTCGGTGCCTCTGAATCACATACAGAATGTGCGGGTTTCTATGATAATTCCTAGCAGACCTGTTTCATAGAGTACAATCCGTGGTTTACGACCGAGTACGAAACGCCGTTTAGCAGGCGTTTTTCCGAGTTGAGCCATCAACTTTGGGCGTTGAAACACGTCTGTACAACAGGCCTGCTAGTTACAGTTCAACGTCAATACGTAAGCCTCCAGGAGCAATGACAGGAAAAACCAGCAGCTCTTCATGGTGCAGGTTGGGATAGAACCACACGAGTTTTCGGCCGTCGTGATCCCACCCTTTCATCCAAGCACCGACTTGGCCGTAGACCGTATCCCCAGGCTCTGCG